>JACJNW010000006.1 GCA_014695195.1 Cyanobacteria bacterium FACHB-DQ100
TGCCAGACCAGCCGACGAAGACGAATCTGTCGCGTTTGAGCCAGTCGTCGAGGGCATCAAAGATGCCGCGTTGCGCTGGCGCGCGACCTACTGCGATGGTCATTTGAAAAATCTCCAGATAAGTGCGGAATCTAAAGGCAAACTCTGTGACTCAAAAATGAATTATGAACAAAGTTTACTTTTCGTTACCTATGCCTCTGATTATATGGAGAGTTCTTGGAAAATTTCCAGTGTTTTTGTAACTAATCTTAAAATTCAGAGATTTTGCCTTTAGCTCATCACCGGCAGAATCGGGAAGCAAGCCGTTTCTGCGGATATTTGCGATACTGAGAACTGGCAGTTTGTACGATCGACACTATGTTTATTTTGGAATTAACGCTGAAAGGAAATCCTCTAAGCCTTTCAATCCAGCGCAAATCGGCTGAAGAAGCAGAAGCGACCTATCAAGAAATTCTGGGGGCGATGAAGTCGGGGAATAATCCTTTACTGGAATTGACCTGCGATCGACAACCCGACAAAAAGATTGCGGTGTTTGCTGATAATCTGGCAGCCGTGCAGGTTTATGAGAAATCGAGCGCAAATGCGTCTGGCAGACCCGCAGGTTTCTCGTTTGTGGCGGAATAGATATGACTTTAGACGCGCCCATTTCTCAAGATGCTGCAATTCGAGCGATCGACCTCAGTTTTGGCTGGTCGGATGACAAAGCGATTTTGCAGTCTTGTGCGCTGGAAGTGCCCAAAGGTGAGTTTTGGATGCTGTTGGGCGCGAATGGGAGCGGAAAGTCTACGCTGCTAAGACTTTTAGCAGGGTTGTTGCAGCCGACTGGGGGAGAAGTTCAAATCTCGCCTCCAGTCGGTTTTGTGTTTCAAAATCCAGACCATCAGTTAGTGATGCCCACAGTGGGAGCAGATGTGGCGTTTGGATTGGTGCAGGAAAAATTGTCAACGGCGGAAATTCGACAACGAGTGGAAGAGTCGCTAACGGCTGTGAGTTTAGCGGCGTTTCAGCGTCGTCCGATTTATGCGCTGAGTGGGGGACAGAAACAGCGAGTTGCGATCGCGGGTGCGATCGCTCGTCATTGCGATGTCCTTTTATTAGATGAGCCGACGGCTTTGCTTGATCCGGATAGCCAGTTGGAGCTAGTGGCTCAGGTTCAGACGTTGGTGAAAAAGCGGGGCATTACGGCGCTTTGGGTGACGCATCGGCTGGAAGAATTGGAATATTGTGACGGAGCGTTTTTGTTAGAAGCGGGGAAGGTGGTCGATCGAGGCGATCCCGATCGCTTAAAACGAAGATTAATGCAGACCGAAGACGTTGAAGATTAGAAAACTTCTGCAATGTTCCCGTTATCATCAAGCCATCCTGTCACTATAAATCACGAATATGGACAATCTAAAAATTGAAAAAGTAGGTGACTCGCTGGGAGTAGCATTACCAGAGGAAATAGTGCAGAAACTTCAGGTGAAGGAGGGCGATACTGTTGACATTTCAGAAACACCTGATGGAGTTGAAATTACTAATCGTGCTCCCAACTTAGAAAAAGCAATGCAGGCTTATCAAAAGATAAACGAGAAATATAAAAATGCCTTGCGTGAGCTATCGAAATGAGTCAAGAACCGATTTGGATGTCAGAATCGTTTGTCAGAAGAATTCAGCTTGATCAACTCGATCGATACGGAGGTCGGCCTGGTATGCGTGACGAGAGTTTGCTATCTGCAAGTTTGGCAAGACCTCGGAATCTATTTATCTATGGTGAATCTCCTACAATCTTTGACTTGGCGGCATACGCTTATGGACTTGCTAAGAATCATCCCTTCGTCGATGGCAATAAAAGAGTTGCTTTTGTCGTGATGGCGGTCTTTCTTGAGCTAAATGGTTATTCTTTGGACGTGCCAGAAGCGGAAGTTGTACAAGTCATGCTGAGGCTGGCATCCGGGGAAGAAACTCAAGAATCGATCGCACAATGGCTCGAAAGTAGGTCTGTCCAAAATTAAGTTCTTTCGCGCGATCGCAAATCCACTTCAATAAACAACAGCAATCGATACCAAATCAAATTTAAGAAATGCAATATTATGGAAGGGTGAAGCAGATTAACTTTTGCAAAATTGTCCTTTCCGCGTTGAGTGATGCCACGTTCCGCACCACAAGCACTTCTATTGGTGGACGGCTATAACATAGTCGGAGCTTGGCATGAGCTAAAAGTAATTCGCGATCGAGACGGTTTAGAAGAATCGCGCCGAAAATTAGTCGAAACGCTGATTGGATTTAGCGCATATCAGAATTTTGAAACTCATGTTGTATTTGACGCGCAATATCGGGATTCACCGACGAATCGTGAGGAAGTGACTCGTCATTTATATATCTGCTACACCGATTTTGGACAAACTGCTGATACTTATATTGAGAAAACTTGTGCTGATTTTCGGCATGACATTCGCAAGTTTAAACAGCGATTGATCGTGGCGACGAGCGATCGTGCCCAGCAATTAACCGTTGTTGGATACGGAGCGGAGTGGATGTCAGCGGAAAAATTAGCGAATGAAGTTGAATTTGCGGCGCGGCGAGTTCAGAGCAAATCAAAACCAAAGAAAAAATCGGCGGGACGACTGTTGATGCACTCGCTTGATCCCGATGCCCAAAAGCGATTAGAAGATTTGAGATTTGGCAAAGACAAGTCGCGCTGAATTTCTGTCCCCGTCGCCCTGTAAGATTTTCGATACGAAACTATTGTCGGGCAAACGATATGAAACGCAGAGCCTTGGTTGGAGCCGCGATCGCAGCAGGCAGCACTCTCACCGCTTGTACCATTCGCAAACGTGGAGTCGCAACGGCGGGAACGGCTTTACCAACGGTACGCTGGCGTATGGCAACTAGTTGGCCCAAATCGCTGGAGACAATTTTTGGCGGAGCGGAAACGGTTTGTCGGCGTATTGCTGAGATGACCGATGGACGATTTGTAATTCAGCCGTTTGCAGCAGGGGAAATTGTGCCGGGGCTGCAAGTGTTAGATGCGGTGCAAAATGGCACGGTTGAGTGTGGACATACTGCAAGCTATTACTACACTGGGAAAAATCCGGCGTTTGCGTTTGGAACGGCGGTTCCGTTTGGGCTGAATGCTCAGCAGCAAAATGCGTGGCTGTATCACGGTGGCGGTTTGGCAGCAATGCAAAAGCTGTACTCGGATTTTGGAATCATCAACTTTCCATCGGGAAACACTGGCGCACAAATGGGCGGATGGTTTAAGCGTAAGGTGAGTACGATCGCGGATCTTAAAGGCTTGAAAATGCGAATTCCGGGGCTGGGTGGAGAAGTAATGTCGCGGCTGGGGGTGAATGTGCAGGTGCTTCCGGGTGGTGAGATTTATTTGGCGCTGGATCGAGGCGCGATCGATGCGGCAGAATGGGTCGGTCCTTACGATGATGAGAAACTGGGCTTACATAAAGCAGCAAAATTCTATTACTACCCTGGCTGGTGGGAACCGGGTCCAACTTTAGAAACGCAGGTGAATTTAACTGCATGGCGGAAGTTGCCGAAAGAGTATCAGGAGGTGCTTAAAACGGCGGCTTATGAGGCAAATATGAATATGCTGGCGCAGTATGATGCGCTGAATCGAGAAGCGATCGCTCGTCTCATTGCAAGTGGGACGCAATTGACGGCTTACAGTAAAGAGATTTTGCAGGCGGCGCAGAAAGCTTCGTTTGACCTGTACGAAGCGAATGCAGCAAGAAATAATACGTTTAAGCAGGTGTATGGACAGTGGAAGCAGTTTCGCGATCAGGTTTATCAGTGGAATAAGATTAACGAGTTGAGCTTTTCGGATTTCTCGCTGGGATCAGGCAGTTGAATTAAGTTCGATCGCTGAGATCTCGATCGCTCTCGCAACCGCAAATATTCTCTCTAGATTGCCCCGCTGAAAAAGTTCGGCAGAGCAGTGCGAGTGCGCTCAGGCAAACGTCCTAACAGGCACAACAATATTGCTGCTGAATTGAGCAGTCAGGCAGCATAAAATACTAGCTTCGATACATTTCCAAAATTCGCAGCTTGCAATTATTTCATTCCAACGTAGTAGCCGGATTTGAACTTTCTACCAATCGACTCCGCGCTGAATCTCTACGACCGGATATGGGTACAAGTTTACCTACTTCGCCTAAACCAAAAGGTGGCATACCGCTATATATTGCTTCGTACTCCCCGGCTCGAACTTTATAGGTTTCGTGCCAAATTCCTACATCACCTCGGCTATTGCTAAGGCGCTTATTGAAATTTACCCATGCTGGCCAATGCTCCTTATCCCTACTTCGTGCATATGCCTCTAAAGCTTCAAATGAACGCCAATATTGCACTATCACAGGTATTCCCGCGATATGGCCGAGAAAACCACTGTTTGGATCGGCTTGCAATTCTTTGATCATTCGAGGCATTGCCAGAAAAACTGGTAGCCACTTATGAACTTTCCAGATCTTGTTAATACGCATACCAATTAGGAAGATGACAAACTCACCTTCAACTTCGGCTGTCATTCTTTCTGGAATTACCTTTGCCATAATTGCCTCCCTATGAGAATTACACCAAAATGTGAGGATTGGATTAAGTCCATAACGATTCGCTTGAGCGGCTAGAAATAACCTTGAACTCAGCATCAGCAATTTTTGGCAGTCTGCTCTAAGCGAATTGTTAGAAGCGAATTGTTAGATGTCGTTTAAGAGATGTTGTTTAAGCACCTTGACTTAGCGATTTAGAACATCATCGCGATGAGATTTAGAGCCTACAATTTGCACGACTTCATCAATTAGAACTTGAGGAACCTCCAACTCAACTAGAGTTGCGACTAAATTTTCCGCGATCGCATTGAAGTGGCTGTCGGTCAAACCCATTTCAGCCACTAATTGTTTATGTGCGTCCCTCATAGGACGACCGTTCCAGTGTTGAGCACCACCAAAAGCGTAGGTCATAAATTCTTTTTGGTGGTGCTTCTGTTGCTGCATATCTGTATGAGCGAAAAAGTGCTGAACCCGCTCATCCGCCAAGACTTTTTCATAAAACTTTTCTACAGCTAGATCAACAGCCGTTGCACCACCAAGCTTTTCGTACAGTGTACTCATGGAAGATTCCTCCAACCGGGTTTTGAATCTAGATCTAACACGAGGTAGACGAGAGTGCGCAAAGTTTTTAATTGTCTGATACCAGATTGATTTGTGGATGCGACAGATTCTCGCCCCCTAAATCCCCCAGAATGGGGGACTTTGAGTATGATCTGTCGCATTCTATACTTAATTCGGTATGAGAATTTTAAAGCGAATACTCGAAATTCATTTGTCTTAATAGTTGACTGATGCTCAGTCAATGTCGGCAAAGTGACGTGTACGGAGATATGAACCTGATTCAGCGCGAATCATTCCGACAATTCCACCATCAACTTCTGCAACTAGACAAAGATTGCCTGGGCACACTTGGTCTCTATTGATTGCAGCTTGTTCATCTTCAACAGTCGTAATCAGCTCTGTGGGTTTCGCTAATGGATAGAATTCCTCTTCGACAATTGAGCGAAACAGGCTCAATGTAGCAGTTGCATCTTCTAGCGCAGCACTCCGAATGGTAACTTCTGTCTCATCCGCTAAAAACTGTGTCGAGGCTTGTAAGATCGCCTGCAGCACCACAAACGGCTTCGGTCAATCCGCTGCAACAGAGTTGTGATGCCGCATACCTACTCTTATATAGAAACTTTGCACATCTACTAATATCTGAGCGAAAATCGTTGTACTTCATCAGCAACTTCTTTGCGTAAATTCATCAGTTTAAGCCCATCTAGCTCTTGCCACACTATATTGACAGGCATTAGCACACCTTTATTTACGCTAATAATGGGGTACTCACAGCCTGGATAGTCCTTTCTGATAACCCAGTGACCTTCTACTCTACGCCGTATAACCTCTCCCACATATGCGACTAGATTGTCATATAGTTCGGCTTGAACTTTTTCAAGTTCATAATCCTCAGCTTTGCTAGATAAAAGGTCTAAACTTTTGTATGAGAAGTCTAGCTGATTAGGCGAAATATCCAAACATCTTACTAGCTCGTCAATTAATTCACAAATTTTGTTAACGAGTTGTACTCGGTGTTTTGAATAATACATCCAATGACTTACAGAGCTATCGCGACCATTGGCATAGTCTTCTCTAACCTTCTGTGTCCATCGAATCATTCGCAAAAAATGTTCTTTGGAATAAACATTACCTCTGCCAGGAATTACAATTCCTTTGGGGTCAAAAACAAATAGAAATCTATCATTCGATAGCTCATAGACTTGAGGCTGATTCTTATGTCCAGTTCCATAAGTTTCCTCAAAGAAATCTGTAAATTCTTCATGCAGTCTCCCCTCAGATTCTATTAGTTCTTGAACCTGCTTTTTTGTGAGTCGTTTTGAATTGAGAGATTTTCTCTTTCCCATCTTCAGAGCAAAACAGATTTAAGTAATAGCTTCAGTCAAGAACAGAGAGGTAAAACATCATACAAGAAGCAATCGCTTCATTGCCACGCTCGTAGCATATCCTTACCGACGACCTACTATTAACTTAACCTTAAATATCGGTGTGTAAGCTTTCGCTTGCATTCCCACCGGAGCTAAGCGGCATAACGGACTCGTTCACCCGCCGCTAAAGCCTCTCAGACTCAACAAGACTCAATACAGGCGGTGTGCAATGAGCTTGTTAGACATCATCATAGATTTTCTGCTGGACAGGGATTTGAATGATAAACTCTGTTCCTTCGCCAGGTGTAGAAAAGCAATCTAACTTACCTCCATGTTTCTCAGTGACAATCTGATAGCTAATCGGCATCCCCATACCCGTGCCCTTACCGATCGTTTTCGTGGTAAAAAATGGATCAAAAATTCGCTTGCGAACCGATTCAGGCATCCCTGTTCCGTTATCGGATATGGCAATTTTTACCCACTTTGAATCAATTCTGGAAGTCCGAATCGTAATTTGGCTGGGCTTTTCCTTAATTTCCAGATAAGTTCGTTTAACGTTAGCTTCTTCCAGCGCATCAATGGCATTTGCCAAGATATTCATAAATGCCTGATTGATTTGACCCGGATAGCACTCCACAAGCGGCAAACTGTCATAGTCACGAATGACTTGAATCGCTGGGCAATCCGATCGATCTTTTAAGCGATGCTGCAAAATCAACAAGGTACTGTCAATCCCTTCATGAAGATCAACCGCTTTAAAGTCGGCTTCATCAATGCGTGAGAAGTTGCGGAGCGACAAGACAATCTTGCGAATGCGATCGGTACCCAACTTCATAGAATTCAGGATTTTGGGTAGATCGGTTTGGACAAACTCTATGTCCAGCTCGTCTGATGCGGCTTGAATTTCGGATGCTGGGTCGGGATAGTGCTTTTGATAGAGCTGCACAAAAGCTAATAAATTGTGGGCGTATTCCTGCACAGGGGTCAAGTTGCCGTAGATGAAGTTGACTGGATTGTTGATTTCGTGGGCTATCCCTGCCACCATTTGTCCCAAAGCAGACATCTTTTCGCTTTGCACCATCTGCACTTGAGTGTGTTGCAGTTCTTTTAGAAGTTGTTGCAACTGCGTATTTTTATCGTTGAGTTCTTGGGTTCTTGCCTCAACTTGAGATTCCAGCGTTTGGCTATAGGCTTCTAGCTGTTCGTTAGCTGTTTGCTGCTGCTGTAAAAGTTGTTGAACAGTGCGAATTAATTGGTTAAAGGCATCGGCAAGGGTACCAATTTCATCATTTTGCTCGACAGTCGCTTGTAGCTCAAAGTTAGACTCTTCAGTGGATTGTCGGGCAATGCTGGTAAGAGCTTGAATCGGTTGAGCGATCGCTCGGCTGGTAAACATTGCCAAAAGAATGGCGATCGCAGCAGATAATCCAACACCCGCAACCACTACTTTCTGGGCAATTTCACCTGCTTGCTGTTGTAACAGAGCTGCTTCTTCAAATTCTTCGTAGGCTTGGTCAAGTAAGCCTACCAAACTATCTGAGATGCCATCGAATTCAAGCGCCAAATCGCTGTTGGTAAATGCCAACATTATCCTTTGCGCTTGCTCAACATCATCGGGGAATGCAAGATTCAGCTGACGAATTCGTTCAACTTGAAGCGCTAATTCCTGGGAGTAGCGCTGGGTCACACCGTCATAGGTTTGCAAGAAAGCTGGAATTGTGGCTTGATGCTTATCCGTTTGTGGAGCCTTTGCAACAAATGTCTTAAGTTCAGCCCAAATGTCCCGAATTTCAGCTTCGTGCTTCAGCAAATGAGTATACTCATCCTGAAACTTGTCTGGGTATTTTGCTAAAGGGATGAGTTGCTGTTGGTGGGTTCGGGCTTGAAGCACACGAGATTGTAGACGCTGTAGAAGCTCCACTTCGTTTCGGGAGTGTTCTTCTTGCTTTGCAGCCTGGAATTGATAATTATGCCCAATTCCAAAACCAGCAATTGTGCCAGACACAGCAATGCCTAGAGCTAAGGTGTATCCCAGAGCGATCTTTTGTCCAACTCTGAGGCTGGACAACCTCTGGCTCAGGCTTTGCAACATCATAGAGCTTTCCCAAGCTATACAAAGAATCTTTATAAATTTAAGATTCCCACCTTTCTTACCGGTCTAACGACTTGAATCGGGGGCGGCACATAGTCCCAAGTTCAGTACCAGCGACTTGCAATCGTCCGCTTGATTTGTTATGGGGCATTCCCAATTACCTCATATTTACTTTGCACCAAGCCGTTTTCAAACTGTCGCGTTTCGAGATGATGCAATTTGACATCGTGAGGAAGCGAACTAAAAAGTGGAATCCCTGTACCTATAAGAATTGGCACTTTAGTAATGATTAATTGCTGGATCAAGCCTTCACGAAGAAACCCTTGGATCGTCTTTCCCCCATCAATGTATAAATGCTTGAATCCACGCTCTGATAAACGGTGAACTACTTCTTGTGGAGGCGCGCAGAGGGCCTCGACTGTTCTTGCAATGTCACTAGGGATGTCTACTTTCCGACTACTTAGAACAAATACAGCCTTTGCACCATAAGGCCATGAATCAAAGGACAATGCTAACTCGTAAGTATTCCGACCCATGACAAGCGCATCTACTGAATCTATGAATTCCTGATACCCGTAGTCTTCTTCGCCCTCTACATCTTCCCCACTGGGCAACCAATCAATATCACCGTTCTTCCGTGCGATGAAGCCATCAATACTTGTTGCGATGTATACAGTAGTTTTCATGCCTTCCTCAACAATGCGATCGCCGTATAACTATTTATTACACGGAAATTTTCGGCACATTATCCCAGGTTGGCTGACCATATAGAGTTTTCTCTGTACAGCCCACCGTTTTGTGGTGACATGCAGAATTCTTTCCGTATAGTATGCTCCTACAGACGAACACACAGAAAATTTCAGCCATATTCCATACATACTCGAAACACTTTCTCATTTGTATCCTTCGTCAAGGTAAAAGAATTCTAAAAACGATCGCCACCCCATTTTCTAAATTGCCGTTACTACAACGCTGCTCGATCGTCGTCTCCAAACGTGACTTCATTAGTTGGCAATTTCCCCATTCAAGATTTCAACTTTCTCATTTCGATTCGCCATATCCAAAATCAAGTTGAGCAATTACATGATTTAGTTTTGGAATTGCTCGATCGAGTTAAGAAATTACTGAATCAAATTGATAAGTTTCGCTTTTGAGTTCTAAAACTTCTCAACTCGATTAAGCATCAAAACGCTTAATGGGAAGTTTATATTTCTGCTTTGTAGATTAAGACTTGATAGAGACACAAGCACGATCAAACAATTTCTCTTCCTCCAAGGAATGTTGAATCTATTCAACTTAACTTTGTGGAGGGTCATCTACAATGCCGCTTGCAAAACAATATTCAGCGCACCTAGAAAAAGCGCAAAGGCGTTTGTCTGCAATCAAAAGCATCAACTCCAATTTGGATTTGGGCAAAGGTCTATCCATCCAAGCGTATTCAAGCTTGATTGAGAGAACGCGCAATCGGATTGATGCTTACAATGCAACCTTATCGCTGCTGAGTGCCGATCGCGTTGCCGTGGAAGAAGCCGAAAAAGAACTGAAAGAACTCAACGAGAGAATGCTGCTGGCGATCGCATTGGAATTTGGCAAAGATAGCCCTGAATATGAAATTGCAGGCGGAATTCGTAAGAGTAAGCGCAAACGTCCCGCTCGGAAAAAGGAGGAGCAGGCGGAACTCAACTAAATTAGTGCAAACCCTGGCAGTTTTGCCTACCCTATACCCACATCTCTTTCCCGCTTCGTTGTCATCAGCTTCAGCCCCCTAAATCCCCCAAATTGGGGGACTTTGAACCCAGAGTTTTGGATCGAAGTCCCCCATTCATGGGGGATTTAGGGGGCGAAAGATCTCAGCAATCACAGACCAATCAACTTGTGTGTATAGGGTAGGGCAGGTTTATTGGGGTTTGTTGTTTAGTTAATCTTGTGTGGCTTTATTGAGTACGATCGCGCTTCTTATCCTGTTTGTAGGCTTTCAACAATTGATTCACTTTGCTTTGAATCGCTTTGTGCTGCTCAACACCCTCGTAGGCGTAGCGATTGTATCCCGTTGTGGTAATCAATTCTGCAAGATAGTTCACGCGATCTTGCGGTAACGGGTGCGAAGCTAACCAAGTTGGGGGATTACCTCGCCGCTCTTCTTCCTGTTGTTTTCGCAGCGTCACCATCAGATTGTGCAAGCCATCCGCAGCATAGTTCGTTGATGCCAATAACCGAGTGCCTAAAACATCCGCTTGGCGCTCCATTTCACGGCTGTAGCTCAAAACGGTAATATCTGTGAGCAATCCGCCGACATAAGGAATGAACTGCGTTAAGTTTGCCGTGAGCGTGCCTTCGGTGATCAACTGGAAACTATGAGACAGCACCGCATGAGCAATCTCATGTCCAAGCAGTCCCGCAAGTTCGGCTTCGGAATTCGCTTTCTCGATCGCTCCCGCATTCACAAACACTTTCCCACCCGGAAGCGCAAACGCATTTAACTTATCATCCAGAACCACCTGAAATTCATACTTGAAATCATCGCGCCCAGTCGCCGCCGCCAGTTTTTGTCCTAATGCAGTGACATAATCATTCACCTCTTTGTCTTTCACGAGAGCAAGCTGTCGTTTCGCTTGACCTGAAATACGATCGCCCACGCTCGATTCTCCCCGCAGGAGCAAAGCTGTACTTTGTACCGCATTCAAAGGGCCAAATAAACTGCCAGTTAGCGCATAACTCAATGCACCCGTGAGAATTCCGCCGATTAGATTTCCTCGCAATCGGGCGCGGAGTTCTGCTTGATAGCGTTTCTGATAATCATCGGCAAGCTTAGTAAATTCGGTCTTTTGCGGATGATCAGGATTCAGGATCGTGAACTGTCGAGCCGCGATCGAGGCCTCAATCCATTTCTCATTGTTCGCATATGCTGCAACTTTCGCTTTAATCAGATCGGGCTGATTTGGAAATTGAGTCGCCGCTTTTTCTAAAACAGTAAGCGCTTGCTCCTTTTTGCCGTACTTTTCGAGGGCTTCTGCATAGCGCAACTGTCCTGGAATAAATTGCGGGTAATTCTTCACCAACAATTCCAAAGGCACGAAAATGCGAGTCTCTAAATTTTGCGCGAGTCCCGCTTCTGCTTCACGCCAATAAACTTTGCCAGCGGGGGAAAGCTGTTCGGGATCAGTAATAACTTCCTGGTTTTTGGCTTCTGTGACTTCTGTAAAAGCAGGCTTCACTTCCCGATAGAGTCTCTCTGCTTGGGCGTTGTCGCCTGCTTTATACAATCGATCAGCTTCAATTAACTTTTTCTCGCGCTCCGAAAGCTCAATCGAGTTCGCTCCGGGTGGAGCCGTTGCCGTAGCAGAGAGAGCAAAGACGATCGGGCGAGCCAGAAACAAAATCGCACAACAAAGGATGACGAACCTTGGAAAAGCAGAGCGAAACAGTTTTCGCAAACCTTGCTTCTTCATCAGAAACTCCAAGCTATTTAGAGCGACACCCTTAAAATCTCATGAAATCAGCGCTCTAAAGCAACATCAATTTGATGTCTTACAGAGTTTTTGACCCATTGTTTAGCAATCTTTTTCGGAAGTTTTTTCGTCAACTTATGAACCACCTTCTTGGCAATTTTCTTCGCCAATTTCTTCTTGTGTTTTCCCATTGCTGCTCCTATGCAAATGCAGACGAACCAAAATCAGGCGGAATATCTTGCCAGCGTCCTTGACCCACCGCACGAACTGCTTCTGTTAGCGAAACATCTCCGGTGTACAACGCTTTACCGACGATCGCACCCGTGACTCCTTGTGGCTCTAATGCTAACAAACTCAGCAAATCCGTCAACGAACTAACTCCACCCGACGCAATCACCGGAATAGCAGAGATCGAGGCTAAATCCCGTAGCGATGCCAAATTTGGCCCCTGCATCGTTCCATCCCGCTGAATATCAGTGTAAATAATCGCGGCGGCTCCCAATTGCGCCATGCGTTCTGCTAAATCAGTCGCTAGCACTTCCGAAGTCTCAAGCCATCCTTTCGTTGCAACTTTGCCATTGCGAGCATCGATCCCCACAATAATTTGCTCTGGAAATTCGCCGCACAACTGCGCTACCAGTTCTGGCTTCTCAACGGCAACCGTTCCTAAAATCGCCCATCTCACACCCGTTGAAAGCAAAGCAGCAACCGCATCTCGATCGCGCAATCCCCCACCGACTTCAACCGGAATATCGACCGCTTCGACAATCGATCGAATCGCCGCTAAATTCACCGGATGTCCGACTTTTGCCCCGTCTAAATCCACTAAATGCAATCGCGTTGCGCCCTGATCCGCCCACTGGCGCGCCACTGCAACCGGATCATCATTAAAGACTTGCGACTGATTGTAGTCCCCCTGATACAGCCGAACGCATTTCCCATCGAGTAAATCGATCGCGGGAATCACTTCCATTTCCTAGTCTCCCCAAAGACAGAGCATCCCAAATCCTACGCATAGATCTGTCTTCAGATCAACAGACAGCCTCAAATAAAGACGTTATCTTCTGACTAAAATTATAAGTTGGGGATAAACTGTGTTTCCGGTCAGCGACGACAATCCAACCCGCATCACTCCTTATGTCACTTTAGGAATTATTGCGGCAAACATCCTGGTGTTTCTCTATCAGTTAAGTCTCACGCCAGTTCAACTAGAAAACTTCTTCTACACTTGGGCCGTCGTGCCGCGTGAGTTAACGGCAAGTCTACTCGGCGAAACACTCCGATATCAACCGTTTCCAGAGTGGATCACCCTAGTTACGTCTCAGTTTCTTCATGGAGGATTTGCTCACATTGCCGGAAATATGCTGTTTCTGTGGATCTTTGGCAACAACGTTGAAGAGCGCTTAGGTCACATTCGCTTTTTGATCTTCTACATCGGTTGTGGTGTGTTGGCAGTATTGGCGCAATGGTTTTTCTCATCAGACTCTAATATTCCATCGCTCGGAGCCAGTGGCGCGATCGCAGGCGTAATGGGAGCCTATATTCTTCGCTTTCCCGGCGTGCCGATTACAACGATTATTCCGCCATTTATTTTCTTTCCGTTTCGCATTCCAGCTTGGGCATATCTCGGTATTTGGTTTATTCAGCAAGCATTTTATGGCGTTGCCAGCTTGAGCGTTCCCACTAACATTGGCATGGAGCGCGGTGGTGTGGCGTATTGGGCGCACGCAGGCGGATTTGTATTTGGTGCAATTTTAGGGCCGCTGTTGGGCTTATTTTCGCGACCCGAAAAGCGATACTCACCCTAAGACTTCTGAGTTAAAAATCTAAACTGAGGGTTGCATCTGGTCGCATCGCAAGCGGATAATCGTTAAAGCGACTACTTTATCATGCGCTTATCCGTCTGATAAGCAACCATCAGCATAACGATTCAGCAGCAACCCCAGGAGTATTGTTCAATGGGCGGTGTCATTAAGTTAATTAAAAATCTCTTTAGCGGTATTCTCTCCTTTATTGGAGGTATCTTTGGTTCAAAGAAATCGGGTTACTTTATGGAACTCGATGAGGCGGAAGCAGCAAAACCAGCAGCAACCCCGAAACTTGAAGATGCAAAATCTGCTGTTGCGACGGTAGAAGCGACCGCAAAATCGACCGCGAATGCTGTTGCTGAAGGTGTAAAAGAAACCACAGCAGCAACTGCCGCACCTAAGTCGGTGAAAGCAAATCCTGCCAAGGTTGAACCTGCTAAGGTTAAACCCGCCAAGGTTGAACCTGCCGAGGCTGAACCTGTCGCGATCGCTGAGACGAATGGTTCAACCAATGGGGCAAAGCCAGTTCCAGCAAACCCGCTGAATTTGCCACAACCGACTGTAAGCTTTGCAACAGAGCATCTAGTACCCAAGCCGACGAATTCTCGTCGTCGTCCGGGCGCAAATATGGGTTCGTTTCTTGAAATGGCAAAAACCGTCAAGACTCCAAATAACTAAATTTCACCGGACTGCATTAAAAAAGACGTTCGATCACACCATGCGATCGAACGTCTTTTTTTCTACACAATCTATTTTCTACACAACCTATTAGTATGCGCCACGACGCTCATCAGTTTTTTGGAGGTACCAAACCGCATGGATCACGCCCGGAACCCAACCAATCAAAGTCAGCAAAATATTAATGAATAAAGCAGAGCTAACGCCAGAAGTCATAAAAACTGCAACAGGCGGGAGTACGATTGCAAACACTAAACGCAAAAAGTTCATAGGAATTCTCTAATTTCATTTTTAACTGTTCCTCTTTATTCTCTTGAACTCCAGCACGATCGCCGTCCTTCAAAGGTAGGATCTGAAAACCCTCAGAAGTTAAACTCATGTCTGACGTGACAATTGCGGCAAACTGGTTATTCCAGCATCTAGACGATCCTGACATTGCGATCGCGGATTGCCGATTTGCGCTGATGCAACCCGAACTCGGACGGCAACAGTACGAATCGGGGCATATTCCAGGTGCCTACTACTTTGATCTCAATCAGGATTTGTCCAGTCCAGTTCAAAGACATGGAGGACGGCATCCGCTTCCTGATGTTGATCAATTTTCCGCCAAGCTCTCAGCGATGGGGATCACGCCTTCGACCTTAGTGATTGCCTACGATGATTCGCGATTTGGGTTTGCAGCGCGGTTTTGGTGGTTGTTGCGCTACCTGGGACACGATCGCGTTGTCGTTTTGGATGGCGGATTCTCGAATTGGAAAAACTCAGGCTATCCGAGTACCACGATCGAACCTGCCGTCAAACCTGGTCAATTCACGCCTCAAATTCGGACAGATTGGATCGTCGATATCGAAGCAGTAAAAGCCAAGAAAGACTCACCTAATGTGGCGCTAATCGACTCACGCGAACCCGAACGATATCGCGGAGAGCGAGAGCCGATCGATCCGATTGCAGGTCACATTCCCGGCGCAGTGAATTATCCGTGGCAATTCGCCACTGACGATCGCGGCTTCTTAAAAACTTCCGACGATCGCTGGTCAGCCTTTGAATCAAAAGACGAAATTTTGGTGTATTGCGGTTCGGGTGTCACCGCTTGCGTCAATTTATTGGCGCTTACAGCAGCGGGATGCGATCGCGCCAAACTTTATCCTGGAAGTTGGAGTGATTGGTGCTCGTATCAGGTCTAGAACAGCGGCAAACTAAAGACAATTCCAGCACCAAACAGAAAGCCATTGAAATCAATCCGTCGATCAGAGGAGTGCCCAAAGCTAAACCCACTAAACAAATTAACTTGAGTCCGTGGAGTCAGATTGTAGGTGACGCGCCCCAGGAGTTGATGATATAAATCGTCCCGCGCTTGCTGAGTAAAATGCGACCAAGTGAACTGATAATCGATCGCCATCTGGAGCTTTTGTGAAACACTGTAGCCCAGCGTTGTAATCAAAGAATTTAGAATGCGGCTGCGATCGTCGGGATTGGCAAAGCTCCAACGAAACTGATAATACGTATTCAGTGAAAGCCGGGCTGATAACGTATCTTGACGGCTCAATTCAACCCGAAGAGAATTGTCTCCAAAAAACTCCCGTCCGCTAAAAAATTGTTGTAGTCCTCGTGCAGATGTAAAGAGCTTCTGATTGCTCCAACCGATCTCACCAGACAACCGTGGCGTAATCCGATGAAAGATTCCCGCCCGCAACCGCAATTCATCATAATTTAATGACTCTATGCTTCCATTGATACTGCGGTACTGTCCAAGTCTGCCATAGCGAATCAAATTGGCATCAAAAGAGGTAATGAGGAAGGTTTTAGAACCGATCGGAGGCGCATAAAAAAAGGTCAGTCCAGTCCGCAGCAAGCCATCATTGATCGGCTCCACGTCTGAAAACACATTTGACGAGTTGAAATAATCTGTACGTAAGAGCAGATAAGCAGAAGGTAGACGAGGACGGTTTGGCAGGGCGATCGGTATCTCTGGTATTGTGCGCTCTTGAATTCGTAGCGTTCCCAATTCTGGATCACTGGCTCCAACAGGCGGGTCAGCGGCGATCGGTTGAACTTTTAAGTCTCCCAATTCTGGATCTGGAACCGGAGTGATTCGTAAATCTCCAAGCTCAGCGTCGGGGCTGCTTGGTTCAGCTTGTGCGACTTCTTCAACCTGTGCCGGAGGTTGTGAAGTTGCACCAATGCGAATCCTGCTTGTCGTGTAGGTGCAATTCGCGGAGAGCGATCGCCAGCAGCGATTTGCTACGATCCCCGGCGACTCTGGCAGCGCCTTTTGGCTAGTGTGATTTAGTACAACTTCTGATCGGAAAGCGGTTTGAACTGGAGCTGTCGCGCTTTGCTCAGAGGGTGCTAAATCTTTTGCTTGATGAGAAACACTTGAGACAGCCGATCGTTCCATTGGCAACTTTTCCAAGGGCGGCGGAGTCAGCGATCTCGATGCAGTTAACTCAGAATTCGCTGCTGACTGTCCTGAAACCAGAGATTTATTTGGTATAAAACTACACAGCCCCTTGCTTGCAGAGCTTAGAATTAGCCAAAAGCAGATCTGACCGATCAAGTAGGAATGAGAGTTGCACGATCGCTGATTCCTGCAGGAATTCTCTAGAGCCGCACTTGGGATCGTCAAAATTCTAAAATGTCTCAATATCAATCGTTTCACAGTTGCCCCGTCCACCAATCTGCATCCCTACTCAGGCTGATTTCAACTTGCTATTCTAGAAATTCGGTCAATTCTCTTACACTGTTGCCCATACGATAGATGCTAGTATCTTTACTGAATTTTTTATGAAGTCTCTTTAAAGCTTGAGCAGAAACTTTCTAAAGTTTCCCGCCAATGTGTAAAGTATCTGTGAAGAGGTAAATCTGTATTTTCACTTAATCATCTCATACGAGTAGAACTGGGTTGAACTTGTTCTAGGCTGACCCGCCTCTGATCGCGCTGATGCGCTTTCTGTCCTCTTGTTCTTGGAGCGTCTATGTCTCGCAAATTGTTCCTCGCAATCACGTCACTCTTACTCGGAATGGGTGCTGCATCCTGCGGTACTGCCTATGCCCTAACTCCGCTTACCTCTGCTGAAATCCGGGAAATTGTGAGGCGAGTTCAATTTGTTCCCAAGGGGCAGCCTGCTCGCGCTGCTGTGCTGTCAGAAATGATGCGTCCAGAGGATGCGCTTCATACGATGAGGTCTTCGCGGGTCGGGTTGCGCTTCAACGACGGTTCTTGGGCACGAGTCGGAGAAATGGCAATCTTCCGCTTTGTGCCTGGAACCCGGAACTTTCGCTTGACAAACGGCACCGTGTTATTGCTGATCAAGCCAGGACAGGGACGAACCACGATCGACACTCCCAACGCTTCAGCCGGAGTCCGTGGCTCAGCCCTATTTGTCCGATACGATGAGCAGACAGAAACGACGGTAGTGGGTGCCTTGACCAACAACCCTGCTGGCCCAATGGAAATCCTGGACAATACGACCGGACGCAAACTACCGCTAGAAGCGGGACAAATGGCGATCGTCGATCCGCTCGGCATTCGCCTGTTCAATTTTGATATGCACCGTTTCTACGAAACGAGTGATATTGTGCGCGGCTTAGATTTGCAGCGTCGAGACGCTCAGCCTAGCCCAGACCCAGGCATTGCAGCCGTACAAGCTGAGACTGCTCAAGCCCTAAAGGAACAACAGCCACTAAGTGGGCCAGTGATTGAGAACCCCAGAATGGTGCAGCTATCCCCTCCAGTAGCAACGCCTGTCACGACTCCGGCTCAGCCTTCTACTCCGGCTCAAAATTCTGATGAGCGCCAACCTTCTCAGCCTTCTACGCCAGCGGCAACTCCTGCTAATCCGCCCAGTGATGTTACAAGCTCCAGCGCCACCCCAGCAACGCCAGCAACACCAGCCTCAACCCCTGGTTCATCCAAACCCACCACTGCACCTCAGACGAACTCTGGTAGTACCTCGCAAGGCTCACCTGCTGGACAACCAACGGGGGGAACTTCAACGGGCAATCCAACCACGACAGGTACGCAGCCCCGTGGAAGACAAGTCATTGAGCAGTCGATCCCAGATCGCGGAATAAAGGCTCCTGAAACCTCCACTGTTCCAAATGCCCCTAGCGGAACTACCCCTTCGACCAATTCCAACCCGCCCTCTGGATCGACTTCTGCTCCTAATAGTTCCAATGGCTTAGGCACTTCTAATCCGTCCAATCCATCTGGTACGACTCCTACAACCCCTCCTTCCCCAACCACGAACTCTGGTTCCTCAACTTCAACAAACGGTACAGCTCCCCCAATTCTCCCAGGCGGTAGCACTGCTGGCGGTTCAAATCCGTCTCCCAGCACTCCAGTTACTCCTGCCGCAACTCCCAGCAATTCAGCTAATCCTCCTGCTGGAACGATCGTGAGTCCGCCTCCCAACACCCCAGTCACTCCTGCCGCAACTCCCAGCAACTCAGCTAATCCTCCTGCTGGAACGATCGTGAGTCCGGCTCCTAGCACTCCAGTCACTCCTTCCCCAAGCTCGGTCGCTACTCCCAATCCGAACCCAAATCCAACAACCAATACACCGATCAATCCTGCATCCACACCCACTCCAGCCGTCATTAATCCGACTTCTCCACCTAGTCCTCCCGCGCCCCCAGTCTCAACCCCCCCCCCTGCCCCAATAGTAGTCCCCCCCGCAACTCCCCCGATCGAAAACCCCACACCTCCAGAACCCCTAAAAAATTCTGGACAGCCTAATCTCTCTCCGCAGCCTTTAGAGATTACGCCATCGCAAGGGGCAGTTGGAACGCCTCAACCCAATCCAGTAGACAATTCAACACCACCTCTGGTCAGCGATCCGCCCACCTCCCCTCCAGTCCTGCCAATTCAGCCGCCTGTAACTCCTACAACGCCGCCCGTACAACCAGATCCCCCAACTCAGCCTCCAACGCCTGAATCATCAGCGCCTCCCACACCTGCTCCAGAGCCAGTCCAAAATTCTAGATAGTGGAACCGAAAACAAGAAGAGGGCGATCGTAAGTAACGATCGCCCTCTTCTTGTTTTTCGATAACTTTATGCTGACGGGACAAGCCGCTTTCTCAAAGCATCGGCACGTCGTTTTGCAGTTTGGTTAGTCGGCTCAAGCTCTAACGCTTGCTCATATATTTCCAGCGCTGGAGCTGCCAGTTGTTTGCGCTCATAGGCATGACCGAGGTTATTCAGCGCCGTGACATACTCTGGCAAGAGCTTTAGCGCTTCTTTATACTGCCGAATCGCTAGGTCGTACTGTTCTTGAGCAAAGTAGGCAAATCCCATTGCGTTATACACAGCAGCAAGGTCTTGACCTTCGAGCGTTTCAAGCTTAATCGCTTTCTGATATTGAGCGATCGCCTGAGTAAATAACCGCTTGTCGAGCAGAATGCTGCCAAGTTCGTAATACTCTTCGGCTGTGCCTTTCTCTTTGCTCAGCTTGTTTTGCAGGCGAGTAAAGGCACTCTCAACGCGACGAGTTTTGAGGACTTGCCGAGCGACAAAAAAGACGGCGCTACTAAGCAAAACCAGCAAAAGGGAAATGTAAAGAATTGGGGAGGCTATGCTGTCCATAGGAGTTTTGTCGATCGCAAATTTTAAGGCTTCTGTTTCAGGGTATCTCAAGGGAGACCCCAATAGGTAGCACGCTGCTGTAACCAACCTTCGGATTTCCATTGGCGCAGGAGTTGATCCACACGGCGGCGCAGCTCGTCGGATTCGAGTCCTTTGGGAAATACGATCGCTAACGGCTCGGTTGAAGCCCGGAACGGTAGGATGCGGTATTCAGGAAATTCCTGCACCCACCCTGCTAAAACGCTGACATCTGCCGCAAAGCCGATCGCTTGTCCTGATTCAATCAACTGTTTCCCGGCACTGTAGGACTCAGCACCGATGAGCTTGACTTGGGGAAACTGATAGCGCAAAGCTGCGATCGTGCTGGCATTGTTCAGAACCGCGATCGTTTGACTAGTCAAATCCCGTTGAGCTTGAATTGCCGCGCTTTTTGTAATGATCCCGGTTCCATCGAGATAGTACGGTTCACTGAAGGCAACAATTCGAGCGCGAGAAGCGTTGACGGTGACACGGGCGATCGCAAAATCAACGGTTTCGCCGGTGACAGCCGACAGCCGATCGCGATTGCTCACAGCCTTAAACTCGATCGCGGTCGGTCGTCCAAGTAATGCTTGTGCTAGACGCTGCGCGATCTCAATTTCAAAGCCTTGAAGCCTGCCTTGAGCATCACGAAATCCCAGCGGACAGACATTATCTTTTACCGCCACGATCAGACGATTGCGCTGAACGATCGTTTGTAAATCTGCCGCAAACAAAGATGGGGACACAAACCACTGCGCCCCCACCCATGACCAACTTAGAACTGCGACGAATCGCTTTCGCATACTTTAGGCTTGAACTGCCTTTTCGACGACTTTTGCAAATCCGGCTGGATCAAGAACCGCCAGTTGCGCCAGCATCTTGCGATTGATGAGAATGTCTGCTTTCTTCAGCTTACCAATGAGTTGGCTGTAGCTGATGCCTTGCTGACGTGCTGCCGCGTTGATCCGCGTGATCCACAAGCGACGAAAATCGCGTTTCTTCTTGCGACGATCGCGATACGCATTGCGGAGCGCTTTCATCACTTGCTGATTTGCGGTGCGGAACAACCGAGAGTGAGAGCCACGAAAGCCCTTTGCGAGTTTCAAAATCTTTTTGCGGCGTTTTCGAGCTACATTGCCGCGCTTCACCCGTGCCATGTTTCAACTATTCCTTAACTAATTTTTTGTGAGATCGTGCCTGAGTCCACCCTTACAGATAAGGCATCATCAACCGAACGTTTGCTTCATCCCGCTCGTTAACTAAATCTCCGCCTGCAATCCGGCGGCGGCGGCTCATACTCTTGTGAAACAAAAGGTGATTTCCATGAGTGCGACGGCGCTGGATCTTTCCGCCGCCTGTGGCTTTGAAACGCTTTTGTGCAGATTTACGGGTTTTCAGCTTCGGCATGGGTTTGCTCTAATTCGACACAGCTTTCAATCTTACTACAAATTTCAGATTTAGAGCAAACTGATTGCAGCTCAATCAGTTGTATTAATTTGGCTCATTAGAAAATGCGTCAAATGCGTCTACATAACCTGAATGCTACGGAAGTCCCAGTCAATTCCGAAGTCACGCCTGTTCTGTTAAGGCAATGCAAGGGATTAGTGTCGCAGGTTCTTTGAGTTTAATCACGACCGGCGCAACAGCATCCTTCTGCTTGAAGGCTTCTTCAACTTCCGGGTTAACGATAATCTCAGCATTACGCCGGGTGTATTCGCGATCTTCAATCCTGAAGGGATCAGCGCAAATGGAGCTGTAGTCGTGCCTGTAATTCGCTCGACCTTCACGTTCTAAGGCTAAGGTGGCTTGTGGAAAAAACGAGCCACCCTAGATTTTTTCGCTAAAATGGACAAGGAAGAACAGCAATTTTCTGTTTAACCGAACTCCATGAAATCAGTCGTTTCATGAGAAGTGGGCAGTTGTCCACTTTTTTTATTTGGAGAAGTGGTTCGATGGCGCATCCTTTGATTCCTCAAATTTTGGAAGTGGCGGCTCCGGTGGCGGAGTCGATCGATCTTGAAGTGGTTCATGCTGTGTTTCAAACGAATCAAAGTCCGCCCGTGCTGCGGATCGACGTGAGAAACAAGCAGGACGATACGGGACTGGATGACTGTGAACGCATGAGTCGGGCGCTGGAGCCACTTTTGGACGAATTGATCCCGGATCAGTATGTCCTCGAAGTGTCGAGTCCCGGTATCCCGAAAACCTTGACGAGCGATCGAGAATTTGTCTCGTTCCGGGGGTTTCCAGCGCTGGTCACAACGTCTGAACCGTTTCAAGGCCACATTTACTGGGAAGGCAATCTGATTCGACGTGACGAAACGAACGTCTATATCAGCAAAAAAGGACGCACGATCGCACTGCCAAGAGCGATCGTGTCAAGCGTTCAACTAACCGAAAGCGAAGAATAATTCGTTTTGCTCGACAACTCAATATTTACGGAGAATTTTCTATGTCAATGGTCGCTTTGCCCGGACTCAAAGACATGATCGACGGCATCAGCCGTGAACGCAACTTACCGAAGCTCTCGGTTCAAGCAGCGCTCAAAGAAGCCCTGATAAAAGGCTATGAGCGTTTCCGCCGCACTCAGCGCATCGATGGCGATGGATTTGACGAAGAATATTTCGATAACTTCGAGGTCGAACTCGATGTCGAAGAAGAAGGTTTCCGTGTACTGGCAACCAAAACGATCGTCGAAGAAGTCACAAACCCGGATCATCAAATCTCTCTTACTGAGGTTCAAGAAGTCGCCGCTGAAGCGCAAACGGGTGATACAGTTGTTCTGGATGTCACGCCGGATCAAGGTGATTTCGGTCGCATGGCAGCGATTCAAACCAAACAAGTCTTAGCGCAAAAGCTCCGAGACCAACAGCGCAAACTCATTCAAGAAGAATTCCAGGATTTAGAAGGCACAATTTTACAAGCGCGAGTGCTGCGGTTTGAGCGTCAATCGGTCATCATGGCAGTCGTCAGCGGATTTGGTCAGCCAGAAGTTGAAGCCGAATTACTAAAGCGAGACCAGCTACCCAACGATAACTACCGCGCTAATGCTACCTTCCGGGTGTATCTAAAGAAAGTCAGCGAAGGCTCTCATCGCGGCCCGCAATTGCTAGTTTCTAGAGCGGATGCAGGCTTAGTCGTCTACCTGTTTGAGAACGAAGTGCCTGAGATCCAAGATGATGTTGTGCGGATTGTGGCAGTTGCCCGTGAAGCAAATCCGCCCTCGCGCCATGTTGGTCCTCGCACTAAAATCGCCGTAGACACTTTGGAACGCGATGTTGATCCTGTAGGTGCTTGCATTGGAGCGCGTGGCTCTCGCATCCAAGCGGTAGTCAACGAACTGCGAGGAGA
Organism: Cyanobacteria bacterium FACHB-DQ100; assembly: GCA_014695195.1. NCBI lineage: Bacteria > Bacillati > Cyanobacteriota > Cyanobacteria bacterium FACHB-DQ100. Next base: position 23,454 of record JACJNW010000006.1, read on the forward strand.
AAAAATTGACGTGATTCGCTGGTCACCTGATCCCGCTACTTACATTGCCAACGCACTGAGTCCAGCCCGCGTCGATGAGGTTCGCCTCGTTGATCCCGAAGGTCGTCAGGCGCATGTTTTAGTGGGAGAAGATCAACTCAGCTTAGCGATCGGCAAAGAAGGTCAAAACGTCCGCCTCGCTGCTCGTCTCACTGGCTGGAAGATCGACATCAAAGATAGCCGCAAATACGATGCGGCGGCTGAAACCGAGAAAATTGCAGCCGTGATCGAAGCTCGTCGTCAATCCCAACCCCCGGTTGACGAATACGAGGACGAGGAATTCTACGACGAAGAAGAGGAAACTGCACCAGCCTTGGAGACGGAACTCGAAGAACAGCAGGCTTAATGCGAGGCGGGAGTAGGCTTCTGCCAGCAAGAAAAGTTAACATAATCTTGCTCCCTAGCTTCTGCTTCATGCCACTGAATTATCGTCGCTGTCTTAGTTGCCGTAAAGTCGCACCGAAAGAAGAGTTTCTTCGAGTGGTGCGACTTTACCCGTCTCACGAAATCGCGATCAATACTGGGATGGGACGATCGGCTTATCTCTGTCCCAGTCCAAGCTGCATTCAGGCGGCACAAAAAAAAGGTCGCCTCAGTCGCGCCCTCAAAGCCACAGTTCCCACCGAACTTTATCAGCACTTGCAGCAAAAGCAAGTAGAAGTTCACGCGACGCAACCTGAGCTATATTAGATCCAGTGGCTAACTTCGCTAATCAAAATCTTTCTAGAATCGATTAGCCTGCCTAATCCGTCCTATCGTAGGAGATTTGCTGTCCCTTGCTCTGAGATGTTATCTGTATCCTCTCTTCAGTTTTATTGCTTCAGAGCAACTCAGACATGACATTTAGGGAGGGTGGCTCATCACCAGCAACTCAGAACGATTAACACGACGCGATGGCTTCGCTTTATGAAGGATTCGTGGCATTATTTTTTCGAGTAATCTGCCGATTGGCCTATCGGGGACTTCGTTTCTAAGCTACCATTCAACCAAGGGGGTAACATCTTCTTCAAGATTACCAGTGCAGGTGAACTGCAATAACCCAATAAACCTGTCGTTTTAGTCAAAACAGAAGGTCACTATGTAACACCAACGATCGTACGAGGGAAGAGTGGATGAACAACGGCAAAGTCAGAATTTACGAACTATCCAAAGAATTGAATCTAGACAATCGAGACATTCTCGCAATCTGCGAACAATTAAATATCGCGGTCAAGAGCCACAGTAGTACTATCACAGAAACCGAAACGGAACAAATCCGTGCCGCTGCTGAGAAATATGCTGCCAGCCAGCCCTCTCCGGCCAAGACTGCCTCTAACCGCCCATCAAACTCCCAATCTGTTGAATCAAGAAAGAAAACGCCCTTGAATATTCAGAAGAAACAGCAAATCTTAGAAATTCGTCGCCCCATTACGCGATCGACCGCCGCTTCGGAATCATCGGAACTCCGTACCCCTCCACAGCCGCCCCAATCTTCCCCAGCGGCACCGCCCGCTGTTAGATCTGCCGAGCCACCACGTCCGACGCGTCCTATGCCAGAGCGTCCGGTTGCTTCGGAACCAAAAGCTGATGAGCTGGCTCCGGCCCCGCAATCAATCGCGCCAAAATCAGTCGAACCGTCTGCGCCTCCGCAAGTGATCAAAGCGCCTGCACCTGCTCAAGCCCCAGAACCTCCGGCTCAAGCTCCTGTGCGTCCAGCTTCGCCCGCTCCAGCTCGTCCCGTTTCAACGACTAGTAAACCTGTGTTGAAGCGCGACAAGCCCACCCCTAGCGAGGGAACAGATAGCCGTTCGGAAAATCGCCCGCCTTCACGCGATTCTAGAGGCGAAAAAGCGCAGCGTCCCGCAATTAATAAGCGACCCGGTGCACCCACTAAACCGGGAGAAGCAAAACCTCAGCAAATCGTTGAGCTTCGCCGACCCAAGCCTGTGTCTACGGAGGAGGGTGCAGCCCAAGACGCTCCGGTGCTGCGATCGCGCCCCGTCAAGCCAGTCGCTCCTGAGCCAGCGGCGGCAGGTGCGCCAGACCTAACGCTGAACAAACCGACCCCACCAAAACGTCGCGTTAAAGTTTGGGAGGATGAGGAAGAAGAAGTCCAAGAAATTCCTGAAAAAGCAGCCAAGCTCGCCAAAGGTAAGCGGCGGGGGCAGCCCAAAATTCAGGATGACGACGAAGATGACTTCGACTTGCTTAATGAAGACGAGGATGGAACCGTTAGTTCTGCTCAAGTCAGCTTGTCGCTGGCTCGACCTGCGAAGCCTAAAGGTCTACCAGGGCAACAGCAAGTTAGACCTGCTGCCACTGCTGCTCCGACCCAGCGGAAACGGAATAACTTCCGCGATCGCCGCGATCGTCGCAATGAAACCGAAAAAGCCGAGCGTCCAGAGATTATCTCGCTTACAGGCGGGTTGACGGTTCAAGAACTGGCAAACTTGCTGGTTGTTTCTCCGACTGAGATCATCACCAAGCTCTTCATGAAGGGCATCGCTGCCACCATTACACAAATGCTGGATGCGGAAACCGCGACGATGGTTGCGGAAGAGTACGGCATCTTGGTTGAAGTGGGCGAAAAAGAAGCTGCCGCGAAGAAAGTGACCGAGATGATCGATGCTGATGACTTGGATCACCTCCATCGTCGTCCGCCTGTGGTCACAATCATGGGTCACGTTGACCACGGGAAAACAACGCTGCTTGACTCGATTCGGAAAACGAAGGTCGCAGCCGGAGAAGCAGGTGGCATTACCCAGCATATCGGGGCGTACCACGTTGATGTGCCACACAACGGCGAAATTCAGCAAGTTGTGTTCCTCGATACGCCAGGCCACGAAGCGTTTACCGCGATGCGAGCACGTGGGACGCGAGTCACCGATGTTGCCATTCTTGTTGTTGCGGCAGATGACGGTGTGCAGCCTCAGACCGTCGAAGCGATTAGCCATGCGAAAGCGGCAGAAGTGCCAATCATCGTGGCAATTAACAAGGTAGATAAAGAAGGGGCACAGCCCGATCGCGTCAAACAAGAGCTAACCGAATACGCACTCGTCCCCGAAGAATGGGGTGGTGACACGATTATGGTTCCAGTAAGCGCTTTAACAGGTGATAACCTCGATACGCTGCTGGAGATGATTCTGCTGGTTTCGGAAGTGGAAGACCTTTCTGCGAACCCCGATCGACCTGCAAGAGGAACCGTGATCGAAGCGCATTTGGATAAGGCGAAAGGCCCTGTTGCCACCTTGCTGATCCAAAACGGAACGCTCAAAATTGGTGATGTCCTGGTTGCAGGCTCGGCATTGGGTAAAGTTCGAGCAATGGTGGACGATCGCGGTCATCGTGTTCAGATTGCAAGTCCCTCGTTTGCAGTGGAAGTCCTCGGTTTGAGCGATGTTCCAGCAGCGGGCGATGAGTTCCAGGTGTTTACAGACGAAAAAGAAGCACGTGCAACGGCTTCTGATCGTGCGGATGAACAACGGACTTCTCGACTGTTGGCGGCAATGTCTTCGCGCCGAGTCAGCTTGAATACCCTGTCAGCGAAGGCGCAAGAGGGCGAACTCAAGGAACTCAATCTGGTGCTGAAAGCCGATGTGCAAGGTTCGATCGAAGCAATTTTAGGTGCATTAAGCCAATTGCCTCAGAACGAAGTGCAGGTACGGGTTCTATTCTCGGCTCCAGGTGAGATTTCTGAAACAGACGTTGACCTAGCCGCTGCCAGTGATGCCGTGATTATCGGATTCAACACCACGTTGGCTCCGGGAGCGCGTCAAGCTGCCGATCGAGCAGGCGTAGATGTGCGCGACTACAACATCATTTACAAATTGCTGGATGATGTTCAGGGCGCAATGGAAGGTCTGCTGGAACCGGAACTGGTGGAAGAAGCATTGGGTCAGGCGGAAGTTCGAGCCGTGTTCCCGGTGGGTCGTGGGGCTGTGGCAGGTTGTTATGTGCAGTCTGGTAAGCTCGTGCGGAACTGCAAAATTCGGATTCATCGCGGCGGTAAGTTGATCTACTCTGGCAACTTGGATTCGCTGAAGCGGATGAAGGAAGATGCGCGAGAAGTGAATTCGGGTTACGAGTGTGGTATCGGTCTTGATGACTTTAAGGATTGGGCTGAAGGCGATATTCTTGAAGCTTACAAGATGGTCACGAAGCGCCGAACGCTTGCTCGATAACTATCTGTAGTTTGATTGACTCCCGAATCTACGATTCGGGAGTTTTTTGTTAATTGACTCTACCGATGGCGGCGTGAGGTTGCAGAGATGCGATCGAGCGTCCCTTCCAATACCGCGGTTGTCTGACCTGCCACCGAGAATACGAGCGCTTCTCGATACACTCGCTGCGCGGGATGCTGCTTAGAATTTGCCGCACCGCTTGACACGACTACTGCTGCATGAGCACATCGCATCGCTAGATCGATCGCCCAAACTCGCAATTTCAATCGCTCCTCAAAACTCTGCTCCTGAGCTGAATAAATAAAATCACGACAGAGTTTTAATTCTTCTAGAAGCGTTTCATAGGCAGGCGCGATCGACAAATAAGGCTTCGTTTCTTGAGCGTGGCTGACAATATCGAGACCAGCCTGAGCGCAACCGAGCGCAAAGAAGCTGTGATTGAGAACATTGATGCGATCGTTCTTAAAAATTGATCCTGCATCAGCCACAAACGCCACTTCTGAAGCCTCTAAATTCCATTCAGTCACTTCTGCGGTGACGGTATTCGTAGCACTCATGGCGGCAAGCTGCATCGGCTTACTAAAGCGAATTGAACCACCGGAATTTTGCGCCGCATCGGTAAAGGGAATCATGCCGTAGACCGCTTGACCGTTGGGAAGCAGTGCTGCAACTAGAACGGTTTCAAAAAAGCCGAATCCAGTAATCCAGGGAATGTGACCGTGGAGTTGATAGCCGCTGTTGGTTTCGTTGGCGCTTGCGCCTGCCAAAGGTACCGCCTTTAAAGGTGGATTGTCATGTCGTCGCAGATGCGAAAATCCAATTCCCACTAATGCTTCACCCGTCGCCAGGTAAGGTAGATAAGCCTGTTTCAGGTCTTCATTGTTGCTTTTGGATAAAATCGCGCCCGCACTCTGATGCTGAGTTTGCAGAAATGCTAATGCTCCTGAAAATCGCGCAACTTGCTCTTGAAACGAGTGGAACAAGTGATTCTCCAATTCTGCACCGTTGTAGATTTTAGGAACTCGGAGCGCGAGAAGATGCCGATCTCCTAATCCTCGTAGCGCCGATCGTAGAAGCTCCACATCTTCATCAAGCTGATTAGCAATGGGGGCGATCGTATTCCACAAATAGATATCTGCGGTTTCCAGAAGAGTTGGCGTTTCCATGTAGAAAATGTGAGAGATTAAGTTTCTGAATTCCGAATTTTTTATTTATGAACGATCTTAGCCAAACTGCGCTGATGAATGGGTTGAGTCAAGCCAAAATTCTAGGATATCTGCTGCTGTTGGCTTGGGTTGTGTCGATCGTCAATCTTCTAATTTTACGTAGGTCGCTAAATCGGTTTGGGGTACGTCCGCGTGAATGGATGGGATTGTGGGGTGTAGCGTTTGCACCATTTTTGCATGGAGGCTGGGGGCATCTGTACAGCAATTCGTTCGCATTTCTTACCTATGGCGGACTAATTGTGCTGCAAAATCCTGAAAACTTTGGTGCAATCACGGCAACCGTTGCATTAACGAGCGGACTAGGGACATGGTTGTTGGGGCGCGATCGTACCGTTCATATTGGTGCAAGCGGCGTGACGTTTGGGTATTTGGGATTTTTGATGTCTTTGGCATTTTTCGATCGTAATGCTCTCAATGTTCTGCTACTAGTTTTTACTGCATTTTTTCACGGTAAATTTCTTTGGGGTTTGTTACCGATTCATCGACGGATCTCCTGGGAAGAACATTTATTTGGATTTCTAGGCGGAATCTTTGCGGCTCGATATTTACCACAACTTCGAGAGGCTTTTACTCATGTCTTGAGTTCTCTGAAATAGCTTGGGCTGTTTTCCTCCTAATTGAGCCATCGGACAGCGAAATCTTCTAAAATAGCTGCGGTGATTTGATATCGCTTATGAAATTTCAGCGCACTTCGTTAGCTCTTGTACTTGCGGCTTTGGCGCTTGGTGGTTTTGTTTACTACACCGAGTCAAAAAAACCGGCTCAAATTGATGAAGCAAAGGCAGACGAGAAACCGCTTTTCAATTTTAAAGAACAAGAGATTCAAGCCTTCACCGTGAAAACTCCAAAACAAACATTGGAATTTGAAAAAGCACCGATCTGGACATTGAGAAAGCCAGAAGTTGCGCCCGCAAATGAAAGCTCGATCGCTTTTCTCCTCAATCTCCTCACGGCGGGGAAAAGCGATCGTACCTTTAACGTTCCTGCTGCCAGAAAATCTGAATTTGGTTTAGATCAGCCATCGGCGACGGTTGATGTTAAACTCAGCAATCAGAAAAATCATCGTTTAGTAATTGGCAAGCCAAATTTTAATCGCAATTTTCTTTATGCTTTAGTTGATCCACCTGCGGATATAAATCAAGATCTTTCGGTATTGCTAGTTCCAATTAATTTTCAAAATGCGGTTGATCGACCTTTAAGTGAATGGAAACGCGACCAACCAAAACCTTCTCCTTCAGTGACTCCAACTGCTTCTCCTCAATGAATACTCCAACTGCAACACTCTTAATTTCTTGCCCCGACCAAAAAGGTTTGGTCGCAAAGATTGCAAACTTCATTTACTCAAACGGTGGAAACATTATTCACGCAGATCAACACACTGATTTTTCTGCGGGTTTATTTCTTAATCGCATTGAATGGCAGCTTGAAGGATTTCATTTACCTCGCGAAGTGATTGAGCCAGCGTTTAGAGCCATTGCAACACCGCTGAATGCTCGCTGGCAATTACACTTCTCAGATACGGTGCCTCGAATTGCGGTTTGGGTGAGTAAACAAGACCATTGTTTATATGACTTGATTTGGCGACAGCGATCGGGAGAATTCAAAGCAGAGATTCCCGTCATTATCAGCAATCATGCAGAGCTAGGAGCGATCGCGCAGCAGTTTGATATTGACTTCCACCACATTCCCATTACAAAAGAAACAAAGCTACAGCAAGAAGCAAATCAGTTAGAGATTTTGAAGAAATATCAAATTGATTTGGTGATATTAGCGAAATATATGCAGGTTCTAAGCGCGAATTTCATCGCTAAATTTCCAAACGTGATCAATATTCACCACTCGTTTTTGCCTGCATTTGCGGGTGCAAATCCTTATCAAAGAGCCTTTGAACGCGGGGTCAAAATCATTGGTGCAACCGCGCATTACGTTACAGAAGATTTAGATGAAGGCCCAATCATCGAACAAGATGTGGTACGAGTCAGCCATCGAGATGATGTAAAAGATTTGATTCGCAAGGGCAAAGACTTAGAGCGAATTGTACTTGCAAGAGCGGTAAGATTACATCTACAAAATCGTGTTTTAGTGTATGGAAATCGAACGGTTGTTTTTGGATAGCGATCGCTCAAATCCACACCGCATAAATTCAACTGTTACAACCGTTCCCCGTTCTTTCTGGCTTTGAATGGAGATCAAACCATTTTGCAAATCAACGCATTTTTTAACTACAGATAGTCCTAATCCTGTACCTGCTGCATAATTTGAATTTTGTCCCCGATAGAACGGTTCAAATAACTTGGGTTGATCGTCCACTGGAATTCCAATTCCTTCATCTTGTACCTGAAATCGAGTGTATTCGGTTGTGCTATCTAATCTCAATAAGACTTTGCTTCCTGAATCAGAATACTTGATTGCGTTTGAGAGCAAATTGCTTAATGTTAGATAAAGCAATCTCTCATCTAAATTTGCATGAGTCACTTTCTGTTCTGTTTGAAATTCAATAATGTGACTTCCCGCAGTAGAAATCTCAAAATCTTCAACTAAATTCAGGCAAAAAGACTCTAAATCGATCGCTTCTGGATTGCATTCTAGCTTTCCACTTTCAGCCCTAGTCAGCGTTAACACATCTGTAAAAAGCTGCTTCATCGTTTGTGCAGCCATTTGAATACGATCAAGATTTTTCAGTCTACGTTCTTCTCCCCACTTTGAATTACCCTCAATTAACAGTTGAACCGAACCTAGAATGACGCTTAACGGAGTCCGAAACTCATGCGAAACCATTGAGAAAAACCGCAATTTAAGCTCACTGACTTCTTTTTGTTGGGCAAGTTTATGCTGAAGTGTTTCTGCTTGCTGCCTTTGTATGATTTGGCTATAAAGTGCGATAAAACAGGTGAATATTGCAATAAAGCCAGAAAACGTAATCCAAAGCTCAATGAATTTCCGGTCATGAATACTTCTTCTTGTTGTTTCGACTGATTGATTGAGTTCCGCTTGCTGTTGCTGCTCTAGACCTGCGATCGCGGTTACAATTTGTGCCCGTAATCCAATACTTTGATTAGTTATCATTCTTTGGTAAAGCACCGCCTCAGTATTTCTTTGGTAAAGCGCGATCGACTCCTGCAATAGCTTAATTCTTTGTGATACTAGCTCGTAGATTTTTCCTAGCTTTTGCGATTCCTGAGAACTCGGATCAAACTGTTTCTGTAGTTGAACGAATTTATGAGGAATTTTCTGAATTGCTGATTGATACTGAATTAGCTCATCTTGATTTCCCAAATAGACATATCCGCGTCTTGCAGACTCTGCGATCGTAACTTCCACGAGAACATCGTCTAAACCCTTAATCGTTTCATAAATCTGCTGGGATTTATAACTACTCTGTGTTATCTGATAGGTATTTTGATAGGAAATGACGCTACTAAAGCAGAGTATTGCAATCAAAAATCCAAATCCTGCAATCAACCAATTTCGTTCTGGAGTGTTTAAGAAAGCCATTCTTTTATTGTCAAAAACCAAGAAAAAAATAAAGAGTTTAGAAGCAAAAAATAACTGCCTCTTGCATTCGTATTAAAGTATCGATCGATTTAGCCTTTATCCTGATATGCGAGTTCTAGTTGTTGAAGATGATCTGCATTTGGCAGAAATTCTGACGGAAGCTTTAAGCGATCGCGCCTATTCAGTGGATGTTGTTAAAGATGGCGAGTCTGCCTGGAATTGGATTTCATCGCTGTCTTACGATCTCATCGTGCTAGATGTGACGCTGCCGAAACTCGATGGAATTAGCTTATGTAAGCGCCTCCGAACTGCGGCAAACAATTCGACTACACCCGTTCTAATGCTAACTGCGCGAGATACGATCGCCGACAAAATTCTCGGACTCGATGCGGGTGCAGATGACTACATGGTAAAGCCTTTCGATCTAGAAGAACTAATGGCGCGAATCCGTGCTCTACTGCGACGAGGCACGCTAAACACTCCAACCTTGATCACTTGGGGCGAATTGCAGATTGATCCCGGAACCCATGAAGTCACTTATGCGGGTGAGTTCGTGCAGCTCACTCCGAAAGAATACGCATTATTAGAGTTATTAGCAACAAGCGGACGACGAATCTTGAGTCGATCAAACATTATCGATCGGCTCTGGTCGCTGCAAGATCCGCCGACGGAAGAAACGGTTAAGTCGCACGTCAAGGGCTTGCGGCAGAAATTAAAGATCGCAGGTGCTCCAGAAGATTTCATTGAAACCGTACACGGAGTCGGATATCGCCTCAAGCAAGCAAAATAAACTACCCGATTTCTACCCGATTTCTACCCAAAATTTCCACTCTAAGCCGTTACTCTAAGATCTAGAGAAATCTGGGAAATCTCTTTGCGTTCAAACGACGCATGGGACTTCGGTCGCTGGGAAAGGGAAACACAAGCGATTCAAACGAAAGATCGAATCGTAGTGAAGAACTAAGCCGAAGTTTCTGATCTGCTCATAGTGAGTTCTTGCGAATTCGCTATGAGCAATTTTTTTATGCGATCGTCTAGCCTTGTTAGCCGATTTCAGGTTCTTTCTTAATTTCTAGGGCATACAGAGAGCCGACTTGCAACAAGCCAGTTTCGTAGGTTCTTGTGCAGCGTTGAGTTTTGTTTGCAACGCTGCAATCCATTGACTTTAACTGGCTTTTGAAGCGTATTTGCTACGTCTTTCTGTGATCACAACCTGAACTACAACTGGGGGTTCTAGGGCGCGATCGAAGTCATCGTAATCCCCATTACGCCCCAAGCACGGAAAAACTGGCGGTAGAGTTCCTGTGCAGCTTCAGTGAGATCACCCTCTAGAGAAATTTCGCCGCCTTCGATGAAAGTGCCGCGATCGCTTTCAAAACACAATCGCTGCACTCCTGACTCATCCGTTTGAATAATTAATCTACCGTTTGCCAACACTTGTCCCGATCCACTCGACACCGAAAATCGCATCGTTTCTCTCAATCAACGCCGTTCTCATTCTACCGAGTCAGGATCAAGCGGATTTTGTCGTTTTTCTCATGCGCTCAAAACTTAATGCAGTCACCCCGATCGTCACCAGCAAAATACCGAGAATCTGCACTCCTTCCAGCGTTGCTCCAATCATCAGCGCGGCTAAAAGTGCGGTCATCACCGGCCCACTAGAGGCGACGATCGATGCCTGTGCCGCTCCCATATATCGCACCCCAAAGTTATTCGCCAAGTAACCCACCAGCGTAAACGCTCCCAAAATCAAGCCGCCTCCGAAGAAGCCCATTCTGGCATCCGGCAGCACCGAAACTCCCAGCGAGATCGGCAGCGATAAACTCACGCTCGACAATACGAGAACCGTCAGAAATTGCACCACGCTCACAGGGATGGGATGCGCTTTCCGAAAGCCAAGCTGCATCAAAATCAGATACAGCGCGAATGCAATCCCGGACAGCACCGCCACAATGATGCCCCCGCCAATTTTCGCGGCAATTAGTCTGGGAGCCGCCGCAAGAATCACGCCCATCAGGATCAGAACCATGACGGCAATCCGCAGGCGCGTTGGTCGATCGTGGAACAACCACCAAGCTAAAGGAACCGTGAACAAGGGGTACATAAATAAAATCGTCACTGCCACGCTGGGCCCGATCTGAGCGATCGCAATGTAGATCAGCACTTGTGACAGAAATAAAAACGTGCCACTGGCGACGATGTGCCACAAAGGGCGACGATCGCGGCTCAAAATCAATCGCTGTAAATCTTGCCATGCAGGAGGATAAAGCCATGCTGCAATGCCCATCATTAATGGCACTACGATCAGCATCCGCATCCAGAGAATTAAGAGCGAGTTTCCGATCGTCGGTTGGATGAATCCGCCTGCCGAGAACAAACCGAGGACATTCACACGCTGCCCGATCGTAATTCGCACAATCACGTTATGAATCGAAAGCGCAAGGGTCGAGACTAAGATTAACCAGAGTCCTAATTTTGCTTTCGATAGTTTGGGTTTGCCAACGGTTTGCAGGGACTCGCGCTGCGATCGTAACTCCGCCACATCTTTTTGCAGTTGCGCTTTTGTGGCTTGCAAGTCTTCGATTTCCTGCAAATCCAGATTTTGCTGAGATGGAGCGAGTTTTCCATTCAGTTGGCTTGATTGGGGGGCATGATCCAGTTGCTCTCGATCCATCAGACTTCACCCTTTGTTCGTCGGCAGTTGCAAACTTTTTGATTAGTGTTCCCAATGCGTCCGCATAAATCTATCTTTCCTACTTGCAAATCCCGCCCAACGAACCCTTCCTGACTGAGATTCCTTCTTTTGGAAGAGATAAAACTAATTAACATTTTCGATACTGGAGCGCGGTTTCCTTATGCAATCATCCTCATGACAGTCGCAAATTCCGCCCCAATTTCTACACCACTAAGTCCAGACGAACTACAGAAAATAAATGCTTACTGGTGTGCTGCGAACTATCTTTCGGTTGGACAAATTTATCTTAGAGACAATCCTCTACTCAAGCAGCCCTTAAAAGTTGAACATATCAAACCCCGTCTGCTGGGACATTGGGGAACGACACCAGGCTTGAATTTTATCTACGTCCATTTCAATCGGTTGATCCGCCGCTACGATCTGAATGTGATTTACATTGCTGGGCCTGGACATGGTGGGCCTGGGATGGTTGCGAATACTTATCTAGAAGGGACGTACACTGAGCTTTATCCGCACATCACCCAAGATGAAGCGGGATTAGACAACCTGTTTACGCAATTTTCTTATCCGGGTGGAATTCCGAGCCACGCTGCACCGGAAACTCCGGGATCAATCCATGAAGGGGGCGAGTTGGGTTACTCGATCGCTCATGCCTACGGAGCCGCGTTTGATAATCCAGATTTGTTCGTCTGCTGCGTGGTGGGTGATGGAGAGGCAGAAACCGGAGCCTTGGCGACCAGTTGGCACTCAAATAAGTTCATTAATCCAGCGCGGGATGGAGCAGTGCTACCAATCCTGCATCTCAATGGATATAAGATTGCGAATCCAACCGTTTTGGCGCGATTGAGCGATCGAGAACTAGAACATCTCTTTGTGGGTTACGGATATAAGCCTTACTTTGTGGAAGGGGATGATCCGGCAACCATGCACCAATTGATGGCAGGAACGCTGGATAAGATTGTTCAGGAAATTCAGGGCATTCAGCGAGAGGCGAGGACTCACGGATTTAAAGAACGTCCGCAGTTTCCCATGCTGATCCTGAGAACACCGAAAGGATGGACAGGCCCCAAAATCGTTGACGGCATTCAGATCGAAAATACGTTCCGCGCTCACCAAGTTCCGCTGTCTGAAATGGCAAGCAAGCCGGATCACCTGCGAATGCTCGAAGAATGGATGCGGAGCTACAAACCAGAAGAATTGTTTGATCAAACCGGAAGGCTGATTCCTGAATTAGCGGAACTCGCACCCAAGGGCGATCGCAGAATGGGAGCAAATCCTCACGCCAACGGTGGTGCTTTACTCAAAGCGCTCAAACTACCGGAATTCGAGAGCTTTGCGGTTCCGGTTGAATCTCCGGGGCAAGTCGAAACCGAGTCTACGCGGGTATTGGGTAAATATCTACGCGATGTGATGCGGCTCAACGAGGACACTCAAAATTTCCGCGTGATGTCCCCGGATGAGAACAATTCCAACCGCTTAAACGCGGTTTTAGAAGCTACCGATCGCATTTTCACAGGCGAAATTCTTCCAGGCGACGATCACATCTCACTCGATGGGCGCGTGATGGAAGTGCTGAGTGAACACCTTTGTCAAGGCTGGCTAGAGGGCTATTTGCTTACCGGACGGCATGGATTCTTCTCTTGTTATGAAGCTTTTATCCACATTGTTGATTCAATGTTCAATCAACACGCTAAATGGTTAGAAGCCTGTCGTCACATTCCCTGGAGACGACCGATCGCATCGCTCAACTATCTATTGACCTCTCATGTTTGGCGACAAGACCATAACGGATTCACGCACCAAGATCCCGGCTTCATTGATGTGGTGCTGAACAAAAAACCGAGTGTAACTCGTGTATATTTGCCACCGGATGCAAACACTTTGTTATCTGTTGCAGATCACTGTTTGCGGAGCCGTCACTATGTTAATGTGATCATTGCTGGAAAGCAGCCCCAATTGCAGTGGCTGGATATGAACAGTGCCATTAATCATTGCACCGCAGGGATTGGAATCTGGGACTGGGCAAGCAACGATCGAGGATCTGAACCAGATGTCGTAATGGCTTGTGCAGGGGATGTTCCCACTTTAGAAACGTTGGCTGCTGTTGATTTTCTGCGGCATTACTTCCCGGATCTGAAAATTCGCGTCGTCAATGTGGTGGACTTGATGACGCTACAACCGCAATCAGAACATCCACATGGATTGTCCGATCGTGACTTTGACTCAATCTTCACGACCAATAAGCCTGTAATCTTCGCGTTTCATGGCTATCCGTGGCTAATTCACCGTCTCACTTACCGCCGCACCAATCACCCTAATCTGCATGTGCGCGGTTACAAGGAAGAAGGCACAACGACAACTCCGTTTGATATGGTTGTGCTGAATGATTTGGATCGCTTTCATCTGGTGCAGGATGTGATCGATCGAGTTCCGAAGTTGCTCACTGTTGGCGCATATGTCAAACAAATCGCACGGGATAAACTAACGGAACACAATCGCTACATCGTGCAGCACGGGAAAGATATGCCGGAAGTAGAGGATTGGAAATGGCAATACTATAGCGGCAACAATGCTGGGAAAACTGTGATTTCTCAGACTGAAACCGGTTCAACGACTCAGGGAGACGACGACACAACGAAAGCAGGACACTAAGGATAAACACAGGGATCTCCGTTTCTTTCAAGCAGTCGGAGATCCCTAACTGCGTGTAAAAAACTTATCTCTAAATTCTTAAACTTAAGCACGACCTAACTATTTTTCAGCAAGTTTGCTCGATGCTCTGCTTGCGATCGCAAAGTCAACTGAGATATCTTAAAGAATATTCATACTTTCTCTTAATCTAAAGATCATCTTTATCACTTAGGATAGAGGTGCTTTTCACGTTTATGCGTTCCTTTACTCCGAAATCTTGTCTGCGTCTTCTCGGAAGTTTCACCCCGGCAGAGCGATCATGGAGCAGCACTGTACTATTTTGATTGTCGATCGCTCCCCCGACGATCGACAAGCCTACGAGCGGTATTTATCTCAGAGCGATGAGATCAATTACCAAGTTCTTCAGGCTGATTCTAGCTGCTCTGCGCTGAAAATTTTGCAGCACACAATTCCTCAAGTAATCTTATTCAACTCAGAGCTTGCTGACCTGACAGAGTTTGAACAATACGAGGCAGTCTTGCCGATCGTAGTGATTGTTTCTTCAACTGCAATTGCCTACGAGTTTCTGCAAGCAGGCGCAAAAGACTATATTCTCGATCGCAGTCTTACGCCGGAAGTGCTACGACATACGCTACAAAGCGCCATCCTGCGTCACCGAACTGCATTCGACAACGAGCAGCACCTAAGACAACAACTGCACTACAGCCAAATCGCGCTAAAACAAAGGGAAGATCGCCTACGCTTAGCGCTCGAATCGGCACAAATGGGGGCTTGGGAATGGGATTTAGTGACGGATCGGTTGTCCTGGTCGCCGAATTATATCGAGCTAGTTGGACTTGACTCCAATAACTGCCCGACCATGCTTCAAGACTGGGAAACGATGGTTCATCCTAGCGATCGTGCCGCAGCACAAGCAAGGTTGTCTCATGCCTTGCAGTCTGCAACAGAACTACAGAATGAATATCGCATCATCAAGCCAACTGGAGAAATTCGCTGGTTAAGCTGCAAAGGACAAATTTACCGGAACGAACAAGGTAAACCTGTGCGAATGCTAGGAATTACACAAGATATCACGCAGATAAAGCATCAAGAGTTACATCGTTCTCAATTGTTAACGCTGGAAAAAGCAGCGCGGGTCAAAGCAGAAACCGCAAACCAAGATAAAGATGAATTTCTTGCGATCGTGACGCACGAACTGAAAACCCCGCTCAACGCAATCTTAGGTTGGGCGAAAATTCTCCGTACCCGCAGGCTCGATCCCGATTCAATTGAGCGTGCTTTAGAAACGATCGAGCGCAACGCCGAAGTTCAATCTCAACTGATCGAAGATCTGCTGGATATGTCTCGAATGGTGCATGGGCGACTGACGCTCAAACTCATGGCGGTTAGTTTATATAGTGTAATTTCAGCAGCAATTGAGGGTGTGAGGCTTGCAGCAGAAGCAAAGCAGCTTTACATTGACTTTAATGCAGTGGATCTCGATGCAACAATTTCTGGCGATCCCAAACGTTTGCAGCAAATCGTGCTGAATCTGCTGACCAACTCGATTAAGTTCACGCCTGAAGGTGGAAATATCACCGTGCAACTGACTAGCAATCAATCCACGGCTCAAATCAAAGTGATTGATACTGGAATCGGGATTCACTCGGAGTTTCTGCCTTATGTATTTGATCGTTTTCGTCAGGATGCAGCCAATGCAGCTTCTGAGAAAGGATTAGGTTTGGGCTTAGCGATCGTGCGTCAACTGGTGGAACTGCACCAAGGATCAGTCACGGTAGAAAGTGCAGGTGAGAATCAAGGAACAACGTTTACCGTTTGCTTTCCGCTATGTCAGTCAATAGCAGCGATCAAGTAAGTGCTACTCCTAAACTCATCCAGTGCTTTAACGATAATAAAATAATGTTGCGGACTTCTTTGCTCTAAAGCTTGCTCTAAAGCTATGGATAATTTGCTGGCATCTGTCGATTCACAAACTGTGTTAGTTATCTCAGCGATCGTTGTAGCATTTCTACTGCTCCGACTCCTATTAAGAATTTTAAGCGGGGCTGGAGGATTACTCCTAACAATCATTGCGATCGTTCTTGGGTTGCAGTATTTGTTTGGAATTAGTCCCGCTCAGTTGTGGCAGGAAATGCTTCACTTGCCGCAAGAGTTGCTCCGCTTGGTCGAGAGTGTTCAACTACCAGGAAGCTGAATATTATCAATAACTAACCACTTTCAATGAACTTGCACTGCAATGGGCTTGTACTGCAATCCGCTAATCGCTCCTGGAACCGGATATTGCAGACAACAATTTTTAGAGTTCCACACAACTATTCGGGCTAAGTTCTGTGGTAGCGCTTCAGGAAATTGTATGTCACATCTTGTAGAGCCTCTTCGTATCAAGCTGCAAAAGTCCAATTACATCATCCATCGGTGATCTCTAATGCTTACTCGACTGTTGTCGCTGCTCGATGGTGGGCAGAAACAATCCTGGTTAAAGCTGCTGAAGTCAGACTTAGAAACGATCGCGGTTCTGTTTCTCTTGGCGCTTGGTTTCGCCACCGTAGTCGCTGTTTTTACTCCAGAACCATCTATTAACCTAGATGCTACGCGATCTGAGCAAGTTGATTCTTAGTGCTTTAAATCTCATAGTGCCAAGTTGCTTCCGGTTGTAGTAATGTCACCTGATTGGGTAGTCGTTGAACAATACCTTGTTGCTCGAATTGTTTAAGGACACGAGTAATCGTGACGCGAGTTGTTCCTAACATTTCTGCTAGGTCTTGATGGGTCAGGCGCAACTCAATCAGATGACCGTGTTGCACTTCGCGCCCAAATTTCTTTGATAGCCAAGTGAGCAGCTTTAATAGCATTTCTTCAACTCGACGATGGCTGCGAATCAGCATAAACTCTTCAGCCTGTTGGACTCGCGCTAAAAGAAAAGCAGGATCAGGACACCACTCATTGGGAGAAAGGGGTGTTACCTCTACTTCGGTTAAACACTCGATTTGATAGGGGTCGATCGCGCAGAGCAATTTCCCCACAACATCACCTGCTCCACACAATCCCAGGGTGATTGTTGAGCCATCTTCTAGCCAACTGAGTGTTCGGACGACTCCCGATTTAATTCGCCAAAGCGCCACTGGTTGAAGCGGAATAATCGATCGCCGCTTAAACGTTCGCGTTGCAGATTGGGATCGCGAAACGACAGACGGAAGAATGGACTGCATGAGCAAACCTCGTAATTTAACGGAAGTTCTGCATCGCTAAATAAAGCGGTCTACAGAGATGGCTTCAATTAAAATACAATAATCCGATTGATTTACCGTATTTAATACGCTTGATAGTAGCACGATCGAACTTTTTGTAAACCGACTCGTTACGTTATCCGCTTGGAATTCCCGCATTTTCAAATCGACGAGTAGTTGGCGGTTTAATCAGCATTGCGTTGTTTGTCAGTTTGCTTTATCTTTGTTTGACGCTTGGTGAAAAGCTACTGGCTGCGCTGGAGGGCATTAGATTTGGGGCGCTGCATCGCCGCTTCGGATTTTTTAGTTTGGCGATCGCAGTTCAATAAATTTGTTCAAATAACCGAGGAGCGTTGTGTTAGCTGCATTACTCTACGGACAGGAAGATCTGCGATTAGAAACGGTAGAAGATCCCACGCCCGCAGCCGGAGAAGTCGTGATCAAGGTCGGAGCCGCGACAACTTGCGGCACAGATTTGAAAGTCTGGCGACGCGGCGGACACGCCAAAATGCTGAACTTGCCGACGTTGTTTGGACACGAAGCCGCTGGAGAAATTGTTGCGATCGGCAACTCTGTAACAAACTGGAAAATTGGCGATCGCGTCGTTGCCAACAATTCCGCGCCTTGCCTGACCTGTTTTTTCTGCAACCGCCAAGAATTCTCACTCTGTACCGATCTCAGCTTCAACAACGGTACATTCGCCCAGTATTTGAAAATTCCAAGCGCGATCGTTCAACGCAATCTTTTATCCATTCCCGATCATCTTCCAGATGCGATCGCCGCGATGACAGAACCTCTAGCTTGTGTGCTGCATGGCGTTTCGAGATCAAACTATAAATCCGGCGATCGCGTTGTTTTACTGGGTGATGGTGCGATCGGCTTAATGTTCGTTGCGGCTATGGCTTCAAACACAGAATTTTATGTGTTTGGAGGCAACCAGCAACGATTAGAAATTGCGAAAAAATTCGGTGCGGTAGAAGCCTTTAACTACCGGCAAATTCCGGATTTGCCGCAATTGGTAAAAGAACTAACAGACGGATGGGGCGCAGATATTGTAATCGAAGCCACCGGAATTCCGAGCGTCTGGGAAACCGCGATCGCCTGCGCTCGTCCGGGCGCGACCGTCAACCTATTCGGAGGCTGTCCACGTGATACAACAATTTCCGTCAATACTGACCAACTCCACTACAATGAACTGACGCTCAAAGGAGTGTTTCATAACACGCCGGAGTTTGTCTGCTCAGCGCTCGATCTGCTTGCAAGTGAAACAATTCCGTTTGAGCTATTGATCAGCGATCGCCAACCCTTGCAAAACCTAGAGCAAGTCTTTCAGGACATGAAACAACGAAAAGTAATCAAAGTTGCAATTGAGCCAAACGGGTGAATCATAAGCCTGTCTTGTTTGGAGTAGGAGCAATGAAAAAGATTGGCTTAATCATGGGTGGACTGATGCTGATGGCGACCCCGGCACAAGCGATCCCCGGACAAACGATCGACGAAGCTGCTGTGTGGATGCAGTCGAATTCCACCATTCGCCCCAGTCAAAACGAAAAGTTTTTAGTTCGCCGCGTCAATACCGCCGCACAACAGCTAACATTTGATGCGTCGTTGTATCCACCTGGTAAAATAACTCGATTTGCACCCGGAGGGCGAATTATTCGCAGTGAGACGCTGTCGCTATTCGATATGCGAAACGGCGTGACTTTGAATCGGCTCCGGGACTCGGTGCGATTGATTTACGGATTGGAGATTGCTCAAGATTTTGCGGCAAGCACGATCGTCAAATCTTACCCAACCGAGGCACGCATCCAAGAAGCAGTGACTCAGCAAAATTCCCAAATCGCGGCGCTGCAAGGAGAGTTAAGACAGGGAGAACGCTTTGCCTACTGGCTTGAGATTGCTCAAACCGAGAACGGCAGAGCCTACTCAGGACAATTGACGGTGTTTCTGCTGGATGATCTAGAAAAATTGCGATCGGAGTTAACAAATCGATGAACTGGCGGCACTACATTCCGTTTTTTGACACAACCGCGATGGATTGGGCAGTGACTCCCCGATTGTTGCGCTGGCTCACGTTCGTCTGGTTGTTTGTCGGGCTTGCGGTGATGTATAGTGCCTCATTTCCTGTCGGAGATGCGATCGGTGATGGGTTGCACTACTTTAAGCGGCAACTGGTCGCGATCGCGATCGGTATGATTTTGTTCAATATCCTGATTCATTCCCCACTTCGGTATATCCAGGGCATTTCGAGTTTCGCGTTTATTGGATTACTCGGCGGAATTCTGCTGACTACGATAATTGGGCGAGAAGTGAATGGCGGTCAGCGCTGGTTTGAGGTCGGCACGTTTTTGTTTCAGCCGTCAGAGTGGATTAAACCATTTCTGGTGTTACAGAGTGCGCGGATTTTTGGACAATGGGAGCGGCTGACTTGGCGAGTGCGGCTGACTTGGATCGGGCTATTTTGTTTGCTGCTAGTCGGAATTTTGCTTCAGCCGAACTTAAGCACCACCGCGCTTTGCGGCATGACGCTATGGTTGGTCGCACTTGCGGCAGGATTGCCTTACCTTTATCTGGGGGGAACCGCAGCAGCAGGTCTGACTCTGGCAGTGCTTAGTATTAGTATCCGAGAGTACCAGCGACGGCGGGTGATGTCCTTTCTCAATCCTTGGGCTGATCCACTGCAAGATGGCTATCAATTGATTCAAAGTTTGTTAGCGGTTGGATCGGGGGGAATTACCGGATCGGGCTTTGGTTCATCGCAGCAAAAACTGTTTTACTTGCCGATTCAGTACACCGATTTTATCTTTGCGGTGTTTGCGGAGGAGTTTGGTTTAATCGGCGGTCTGTTATTGATGCTGATGTTGGCTGCCTATGCAACGCTGGCATTAATTGTGGCGCGGGGCGCGAAGAATGCAATTCATCGGCTAGTGGCGATCGGGGTGATGGTGATGCTGGTGGGTCAGTCGCTCTTAAACATCGGGGTTGCGACGGGGGTACTGCCAACCACGGGATTACCGTTACCGTTCTTCAGCTATGGGATGAATTCGATGATTTCGAGTTTAGTGTGTGCAGCGTTGCTCATTCGGGTGGCGCGTGAAAGTAGCGAAGCGAGTGTGATGTCGATCGGCGAAAATTCTAAGGTGGTTTCGTTTGCTGAAGCGCGAACCCGACGAACCAAGCCCAGACCGTCTCGTTAAATCCTAGAATATTAGAAGCGCTTCAAATCGCTTCATATTCTTAGATTTGCCCTATGTTCGAGACGCTCCAAACTCAACTCTACGAACTGTCGCAGTTCGCCGATCGCTTGGTTTCAACCCAGCTTGCACATCTGACTCCCGTGAGCATTGGTGTGATTTTTGCGGCAGGATTGCTGACCAGTTTGACTCCCTGCACGTTGTCGATGCTACCGATTACGATTGGCTATATCGGCGGGTATGAGGCAAAGTCTCGCTGGCAAGCGGCAGCGCAATCCACCTGGTTTTCGTTGGGATTGGCGACCACCTTAGCAGCATTGGGAATCGGAGCGACGCTGCTCGGCAAAGTTTACGGGCAGGTGGGCGTGGGATTGCCGATCGTGGTCAGTATCGTCGCGATCTTGATGGGCTTGAATTTGCTTGAAGCGTTACCCTTTGCGATGCCGTCGATTGGAGGTACGGAATGGATTTCTCAGGAACTGCCTGCGGGGGTGCGATCGTATCTTTTAGGCGTGACCTTTGGGTTAGTGGCTTCGCCTTGTAGCACTCCGGTTTTAGCGACGATTTTGACCTGGATTGCCACGACGAAAGATCCCGTGTTGGGGGGTTCACTTCTGTTGTGTTACACGGCTGGATATGTTGCACCGCTAATCTTAGCGGGAACGTTCACGGCAGCGATTAAAAAACTGTTAGAGTTGCGGCGCTGGTCGGGTTGGATTACGCCTGTGAGCGGTGCTTTATTGGTTGGATTTGGTGTGTTTTCGTTAATGTCGCGGTTTGCGCTTTAGATTATGACTCTTGCAGAATTTGTGAACGTTCCAAAACGGTATTTCAAAAAAGAATTACTTCCGGTTTTAGCAGATTTAAAGTTGGCGATCGTACTGCTATTGGCGATCGCCGTGTTCAGCATTACTGGAACTGTGATCGAACAAGGGCAGTCGATCGCGTATTACCAATCTAATTATCCTGAACATCCTGCGCTGTTTGGCTTTCTAACTTGGAAAGTGTTATTAACCGCAGGGTTGGATCATGTCTATCGAACGTGGTGGTATTTAGCTTTACTGATTCTGTTTGGCGCAAGCTTAACGGCTTGTACCTTTACGCGCCAACTACCTGCGCTGCGCTGGTTTTCCCGCACTTGGAACTTCTACAGCGAGTCGCGGCAATTTCGTAAATTTGCCTTGAGCGCAGAGTTCCCCAAGGGTGACTTAGATCAAGTTTCAAAACTGCTAGCACAACGCAACTATAAGGTTTTCCGGGACGGCGAAAAGCTGTATGCGCACAAAGGACTAATCGGGCGAGTCGGGCCGATCGTCGTTCACGCTGCCATGATTCTGGTTTTGGTGGGTGGCGTAATCGGGGCAACCACGGGCTTTATGGCTCAAGAAATGGTTCCCAGTGGCGGCACGTTCAAAATCAATCACGTAGTCGATGCGGGAGTTTGGGCGGCTCCGCAAATTCCCCAGGATTGGTCAGTAAAAGTGAATCGATTTTGGATTGACTATCTGCCCACGGGTGAGATTGATCAGTTCTATTCGGATCTGTCTGTGCTGGACAAAGATGGAAAGGAAATCGATCGCAAAACCATTCACGTCAATGAGCCGATGAAGCATAACGGTGTAACGATGTATCAGGCGGACTGGTCGATCGCAGCGATTCAAGTCCGACTGAATAACAGTCCGGTGCTGCAATCTCCAATGGCAAAACTGAATGCTGTTGGTGGTCGAGTTTGGGGGACTTGGCTCCCGTTAAAACCAGACATGAGCGATGGTGTTTCTCTAGTGGCAAAAGACTTACAAGGCTTGCTGTTAATTTACGACATGGACGGTAAGCTGATTGCTACGGTGCGTAAAGGAATGGCAGTCGAGGTGAAAGGAGTACGCTTAGCGATCGTGGATCTCATCGGTAGCACTGGATTACAAATCAAAGCCGATCCGGGTATTCCGATCGTCTATCTCGGCTTCGGGCTACTGATGCTAGGCGTAATTATGAGCTATATTTCCCACTCGCAAGTTTGGGGCTTAGAGAAAGATGGCGCGATTTACATTGGCGGCAGAACCAACCGCGCCCAAGTCACGTTTGAACGGGAATTTCTGGGAATCCTGGACGCGATCGACCAAAATCAAACAGAATCGACTCCAACTAGCCAACTTGCACAAACTTAAGGAGTAAATCGCTGTGATACAAGATAGGCCTCGACTTGATCGGCTTGAAGCTGAGATCGGAAGCCAACATACTCTCAACGCTTCGCTAAGAACTTCGATCGAACTTCTCAACAATACGGTCGAATCCCAGCGTCAAGAAATCGCTGAATTGAGAGCAGCGACTGAAGCACTTTTGCAAACTGCCCAGCTTCATCAATCCAATATCAAGCTTCTTTCAACAGAATTTTGTCGCGATGGACATGGAGTATAGATGCCTTATCGCGTCTCTTTGCTGCTGACGATCGCACTCATCATTCCACTCGGTTACTTCGTGCGATTCCCGCCGCTATTTCCAGATTGGTTTAGCGATGTGTTCGGAAGTATTGCTTATCAAATCTTCTTTGCTTCACTGGTTCAATTCTGTTTTCCGAAAATATCGATCGCTAAAACCGCGATCGGCGTTTTTATCTTTGCGTGCGCGATCGAATTCTTGCAACTCTGGCAGCCTCCTTTTCTCCAAGCCATCCGCGCTACACTTCCAGGACGATTGATTCTCGGAAATACCTTTTTGTGGTCAGACTTTCCGCCCTATGCGATCGGCAGCACAGTCGGATGGCTCGGAATGCGCCAGCTTAAACGGGCTTCGTATGGCTAACTTCGACCACCGTATGCACATTCCCGCGAGGGGTGTAATCTGCTTTGACAGAGATCTCTAGCGGATCGCAGGCAGCGACGATATCATCGAGAATTTGATTCGCGGCTTCTTCGTGAGAAATGTAGCGATCGCGGTAGCTATTGATATACAGCTTGATCGCTTTGAGTTCAACCACGCGCTGATCCGGCACATAGTTCACATAAATTGTGCCGAAATCGGGATAGCCCGAAAACGGACATTTACAGGTAAATTCCGGCAGCGTAATCGAAACCGTGTAGCGTCGCCCCGGTCGTGGATTTGGAAAAGTAATCAGCTTGCCTTCTTCGATCAGGCGTTCCCCATACTTCACTTCTGGGCGTTCTTGCGCTTGTGTCATGTTGAATCTGAAAAAATAACCTGACTGATCTTAGCAATCGGATTTACACGACGATCGCCATCCGCTTGAGGAACTTCTCCGTACAATCCCTGAAATTGATCCCAAATCGAAATTTTTCTAGAAGAATCTTGACGAAAATCGCTTTGATTGCTTTAATTGCGGCTATTCTCAGGGCATTCCATTACGCTTCGACCGAAATACCTTATTGCTATGAATCCAATGCCGCAAAAAACGCCTCCCCGATCGGTGAACTTGCCCCCGCAGCCCCCGTCGGTTGGTTATTCCCCCTCCGTGCCCATCTCTGTCTATCGAGAAGTGGTTGCCGAACTCCAGGCAGCTAAAACGGAAATGGAGTCGATCAAAACTCAAAACCAGCAGTTAACCAAGCAAAATCAGCAACTGCGTCAGGAAATTGAAAAAGCCGTTCAATCGGCACTCAACCTGCGCCAGTTCTCTAACTCGATCGCACCGGTCAAGCCTGTGGCACCGCCCCGGATCGATTTGACCCTCGACAGCGAACCCGTTTCATTTCAAATCCCGGTGATGCCGCCGAGAATGCTCGTAGAGCCGGAAGCTGAAGTGATCCCGCCGCACCTTGAGCTAAAACCACTGGACGACGACAAGCTGGTCATCGAGCAAGACAGCCAACCCCGGCGCAAACTCAAACTCGAAAAAGAATCAGGCATCGAGCTAAACGGCTGGATGCTTGGCGCTGTGATTTTGCTCATCGTTGTGAGTGCTTTTGGTGCAGGCTTCCTGCTGGTGCGTCCCTTACTCAATCCTTCGGCGAAGTAATTTCTTGATTCGTAACGCATTGCGATTCTGAAATTACGAATTGCAACCAGGGAATTCCGATTTTTATCGCTCCGTGCGAAACTCGGAAACAGCACTACGATCGGGCAGACTCAGTTATGAATCTGTATCAAATGTTGCAAAATCTACTTTGTGAACAATGATAGATAGTGTCATGCCCGAACGATAGAAATTAGGATTAAGGAGTGTAAGGCTTGAAAAAAGTAGAAGCGATTGTTCGCCCATTTAAACTCGATGAAGTCAAAATTGCATTAGTGAATGCTGGAATTGTCGGTATGACTGTTTCTGAAGTCCGAGGCTTTGGACGGCAGAAAGGCCAAACTGAGCGCTACCGGGGATCTGAATACACGGTAGAGTTTCTGCAAAAGCTCAAAATCGAAATCGTGGTCGAAGACGATCAGGTGGACATGGTGGTTGACAAAATCATCGTGGCAGCCAGAACCGGAGAAATTGGAGACGGTAAGATCTTCATTACTCCCGTTGACCAAGTGGTTCGGATTCGCACAGGTGAGAAAAACTTTGAAGCGGTTTAACGACAACCATTTTTTCTTCAGCTAAACAAAAGAGGCAACTGATATCGGTTGCCTCTTTTGTTTAGGGGGTAGGTCTTAATCGGGTCAGTTTCAGCTTAAACGGGCCTCCTGCTGTCTCTCCAAACGCTTTCACGCGCACAATGTAGTTTCCTGCCCGCGCAATCCGCGTAAACAGCAGCGAATTGGTCGTGCCATCAGAACCATCGTCGTTTTCTGCGATCGTCGCTCCTCGCGTAGACATCAGCGCCACGATCGTATCGAAGTTATCCGAAGACAAATCGATCGCAATCTGATCCCCTGCCTGCAATTGCACAAGGTAATCCCGCGCAAAGTTGCCGTCTCCGGTTGGAATATCCGTATCGGCTAAGCGATCGTTGACTTCCCGCCCCGGAGTCAGCGGAATCGGGGCATACGTGCGACTGGGCGTTTGTGCCATGGCACGAGTTGAAAGTACGCTGCCTGCGGCACACGCGAGCGTGACCGGCATCGCACAAACCCAAACCATCCATCGTTTCATCTTCACTCCTCACCTTGCTTTACTGCGCTTGACTTAAAACCTGCTCTAGGGCAGCGATTTCAACATCCCCTGAAAACACGCGACCATTCATCACAAAGAATGGTGTGCCATTAATGCCTAGCTTTTCTGCGAGTTGTACATCCGCTGTGATCGCCGCCTCGGCAGCTTGAGAGTTGCGATCGCGATCAAAGCGCGTCACGTCTAACCCTAAGCTTTTCGCCAAGTTCGCATACAGCGGCTCACCTAACTGTTGCTGCTGTGCGAACAAGCCATCGTGAAACTCCCAGAATTTCCCCTGCTGTCCGGCAGCCCAAGCGGCTTTTGCGGCTGGGAGTGCCTGAGCATGAATGCTAGTTAACGGTAAATGCTTATAAACTAGTGTGACGCGATCGCGGTTCTTTGTCACAAACTCGCGCACTGTTCCGGCTGCCGCCTGACAATAGGGGCACTGAAAATCAGAAAACTCAACAAGAACGGTTTTTCCGGCTCCTTTAGTCGGTGATTGGGCGATCACCGCTTTTGGCTTTTGCTGCAATTCCTGAATAAAGGACTGCTGTGCTTTGCGCTGAGTTTCTTGTTGCTCACGCTGGTAAGCTTGCACCGAGTCTAAAATCGCCTGTGGATTTTTCTGAAGGACTTGTAAAACTTGGGCTTCAAAATTTGGATCAATTTTGGTGGAATCTGCCTGCACCGGAGCAGAACAGCCAAATAAAATCAAGCTGACCAATAACCAGCTTGCGAAGTGTTTTAGCCTTCTCATTGCGTCTTAGCTCTAAAATCTGCCCTCGCACTATAGCTTATGTTAGCGATCGAGGGTAAAGAAGCGGGGAGCGAGGGACAAGCGTTGAAGGAACTACCCGATCGCTCTTGTGCAAAAGCAATGCTTTCCCCACTCTCCACCCACCTTCTACATTTCTCGCAGAATCGATGTGTCATCGCGCCCAACCTGAGTAAGAATAGAAAGGGGATCGCTTTACTGGGTGACGTAAGACTGTCGAGCAGTCGCGCAAAAGTTCGCTACTCCATCCGGATTGCAGGGATGAACAGCAACTTTACAGGATTCAGCAGTCCCAGCAGTGTGTTTTGAGTTGGAAACAGAACTTCCGCAACCGTTGATTTTGGTCAACTTCGGAGCTTCAACCCGCTTCCGATCGATCACCTGCACACCGTTCGCAGCCTTCCCACCTGCTAAAACTGGGAAGCTCATCGGCTTGTTGATTTACCCAGATGCGATCGCTTGATGCCAGTACGAGAACTGCTTTAAACGATCGCATCTTGTGATAAGTGACGAATTCAAAGCCGCTGAGCCTGACCACCCCGTTGAACACACGAGGACATATCGCTTCATGGAATTCTCGATCGCTGAGTTACTTGCTAACTTCACAGATGATAAATTGGTTGCGCCCAAAGCTTTAGAGAAAAAGCTAGAGTGCAACGACGAAGCCAGTTTGCGCCGCTTACAGATTGCACTTGATGCACTGGAAAAAATCGGGGTTCTGGTCAAAGAACGCGGCAAGTACCGCCGAGTGACCGAAGACGGTGTGGTTGAAGGCAAATTGCGCTGTTCGAGTAAAGGCTTCTGTTTTGCGATTCAAGATGTCGAAGGTTCGGAGGATATCTACATTCGCGAAAGCCAACTGAATCACGCTTGGAATGGCGATCGGGTGTTAGTCCGCGTCACCAAAGAAGGCAGTCGTCGCCGCAGTCCTGAAGGCGAAGTTCGCCTGATTTTAGAACGGTCAAATCCATCGGTGTTAGCCCGAATTAAAAAGACCGAGGCGGGTGAATTTCGGGCAGTTCCTCTCGACGATCGCTTGTTGTTTGAGTTGCAGGTGAATGAAAACGGACTGGCGCTGGATGAAGCGATCGATCATTTAGCGCACGTTCAGGTGAAACGCTATCCGATCGGGCAGCACGCGCCACTCGGTAAAGTGGCGAAAGTTTTGGGTGCAGATGATGATGCGGCAGATATTGACATTGTGTGCTGCAAGCATGACTTACCGCGAGAGTTTTCGGAAACGGTTTTAGCTGCCGCGAGGGAGTTACCGAACAAGGTGACAAAGCCAGAAATTGACTTACGGGTTGATTTACGGGGATTGACGACCCTCACGATCAAAGCGAAAAGCGAAGACAGCGCGGATGATGCGATTACGTTAGAGCGAACCAAAGCGGGGAACTGGCGCTTAGGCATTCACATTGCGGATGTAGCGCGGTATGTGGAAGCGGGATCATCGCTCGATCGCGAAGCCCAACGACGCGGAACTTCTGCTTATCTCGGTGAATTGGTAA
The DNA here is from genome assembly GCA_014695195.1 of Cyanobacteria bacterium FACHB-DQ100. NCBI lineage: Bacteria > Bacillati > Cyanobacteriota > Cyanobacteria bacterium FACHB-DQ100. The sequence continues at coordinate 51,469 of JACJNW010000006.1, forward strand.
TCCCAATGCTGCCGGAGCAACTCACCGACAATCTCTGTTCGCTGCAACCTGGAAAAGATCGCCTTGCCATTTCAGTGTTGATCACGTTGGATGAATCCGGGCAAGTGATGGAATTCGAGATTCAGCCGACGGTGATTCAGGTGGATTACAAACTGAGCTATGAGCAAGCTGAAGCAATTTTGGCGGATCAGCACACCGAAGAGCTGAGAGAATTCGAGCCAATTTTTGAACTGTTGGCGCAGCTCGATCGCCTTAGCCACGCGATTAAAGATCAGCGACGCAAGCGAGGCGCGTTTGAACTAAACCTGCCTGAGAAAATCTACGCTCGTCCCGATGGCTCAGAATCGCCTGAAGAAGCGGGTAAATTTACCTTCAGCAAGTTCCACTACGATGATGAAGGCGTTCTCGGTGCGGTTGTCGTTTCTTCCTTGCTGCCGATTCACTCAATGATCGTCGAGTTGATGTTACTTGCAAATCAAACCGTTGCATCTCATCTACAGGCGTTAGGAATTCCGGGAGTGTATCGAGTTCATCCCACACCCGATCTCGAAGAGGTGCAAGAACTGGTTAAACTTGCCGTCAGCATGGGCATCGAACTGAAGCTTGAGCAGGAAGAGGAAGTTCGTCCACAGGATTATCAGAACTTTACCCATGCGTTTGCAGAATCGAACGCTGAGCGCGTTTTGACTTACCTGCTGCTTTCGACCATGAAGCCTGCCTTTTACAGCACTCAACCGAAACCGCATTTCGGCTTGGCGTTAGAGCAAGGCTATACGCATTTCACCTCTCCGGTGCGTCGTTATCCTGACTTGCTGGTGCATCGAGCGCTTCATGCGGTGTTTGAAGAAGGACGCGATCGACGTTCTTCTCGCGTCAAGGACAGCGTAGATTTGCGCCATAGTTCCTGTCACGGTCAAATCAACTGGAATGTTCTTCCAACCGATCTGCATCAAGAACTCGAAGGTCATTTCGGCGCGATCGTCGTTCATCTCACCGAACGCGAGAAAATCGCTCAAGATGCCGAAAACGATCTTGAAGGCTTGAAAAAAGCCGAATTAATGAAAGAGCGCACGGGTGAAGTATTCCACGGCTTGATCACCGGAGTCCAGTCTTACGGCTTATTCGTGGAGCTTGAAGAACTCTTGGTGGAAGGTTTGGTTCACGTCAGTTCACTCAAAGACGACTGGTACGAATTCCGATCGCGCCAGCAAACCCTCGTCGGTCGGAAAAATCGCAAACAGTATCGATTGGGCGATCGCATCGAAGTTCAAGTCAAGAGCGTCGATTACTACCGTCAGCAGATTGACTTAATCGCAGTTGGCGGCGGCAGTGAAGCCACCGATGAAATCTTTGATACCGAAGACCCATCAGAATTCCAGTCTGACACGGCTCTCTCCGATGACGAATTTGGTGAGGAATAATAGAAAGTGCGGGAAAATACACCCGCATTTTTTATTCGGGATTGCGCTGTGATTAAACGTCCTTTGATTATTGGGGTTTCTGGGGCTTCGGGCTTGATTTATGCAGTTCGGGCGTTGAAGCATCTTTTATCAGCAGATTACGCGATCGAGCTTGTGGCATCCAAAGCAACCTATATGGTTTGGCAAGCAGAACTCGGTATCCGAATGCCCCCAGAACCCGTGCAACAAGAGCAATTCTGGCGCACTCAAGCTGGAGTCGAATTTAGCGGTAAGCTCACCTGTCATCCCTGGGGTGATGTCGGCGCGAACATCGCAAGCGGCTCCTTCCGCACTTTGGGAATGTTGGTAATCCCTTGCAGCATGAGTACCGTCGGCAAACTTGCAGCAGGATTAAGCTCAGATTTGCTGGAACGATCGGCAGATGTGCAGCTTAAAGAAGGTCGTAAATTGGTGATTGTGCCGCGTGAGACTCCGTTTAGTTTAATTCACCTCCGCAATTTGACGACTTTAGCAGAAGCAGGAGCGCGGATTGTTCCGGCAATTCCGGCTTGGTATCACAATCCGCAGACGATCGAAGACCTGGTTGATTTTGTCGTAGCGCGGGCGTTAGATCAGTTTGAGATTGATTGTGTAGGGATCGATCGCTGGAAAGAAACGGACTAACAAACTTCTTGTCGCAAGTCAACGAACACACCGTTATGATCGCTCATCCTGCCGCGCTCTGGTGTTTCGCCCTCCCATGCGTTCACTGACATCTTGTAAGGAACTAGACATTCAGATAAGCAGATATGGTCAATGGTCGATCGTGAAAGTCCTTGAAACTTTTGCTCGGTCACACAAACCAGTGAAAGATCATGCAAAGCAGCACTCAACATCTCAACTGACTGCTTCTCTTCGTACCAGCCCGACTTATCGCGACTTTGATTAAAATCACCTGCGATACACATGAGATGTGACGGATATTGTTTCTGAATCCGTAGCCAATCTTCGTGATGCTGTTGAATCGATCGACGATGTTCTTCCCATCGCTTTGAAGTTCCATGTATCCCTTTATCATTCGCCCAAGTAATCACAGTTCCATAGATAATCACTAGTCCGAAAGGTGACTCTATCTCAGCACAAACCGCACAAGTCGAATTGAAAGTGGGAATAGAGCGAAGAATCTTCCATCGTGACCAAAGCGTTGTGAGGTTTTCTCCGGGTTTGTGACCTTCGTAAGATTCAGATGCAATACACTTGTAATCGGGATTGAGATCGATCGCTGCATTAGTCTCGGTCAGCACCCAAATATCTGCATCAATTTCACGAATTCGATCGAGCCGACGCTGATTTTTAATCCAACCGTTTTGCCTGGGACGTTCTAGGTTCCAAGTTGCAATCCGAAAACGAATAGATGAAGTCACAGCGATATCTCACCAGCTATTGCAAGTCTATTTAGCCCATCCGCTAAGTGAAGCGATCGCATCTTTCACCCGAATCATCAGCGTCATTGCATCGATCGCTGAAGCAGCAAACCCACATTTCTCATAAAACTGCTTCGCCTCATCTGAAATGACATGAACCAAAATCGCTCGAATTCCAGCAATCTCAGCCGCCTGGAGCGTTCGTAAGATTGCATCCCGAAGCAATGCTCGTCCGATCCCTTGACCTTGCCATTGGCGATCAACTGCCAATCGTCCAATCACCATTACCGGAATTGGATCAGGCATATTCCGTCGAATTCGCCCTGTTGCCTCCGTCTGCGCTACGGCTCCATTTGCAAGGCAGTAATATCCAATGACCTGATCGCCTTCACACAAGACGTAAGTTCGAGACGCTCCTTCTGCTGCGTTTTTTAAAGCGCGGCGTTTGAGCCAATCGTCTAGTTGAGTATTTCCTGAATCGAAGCCTTCAAGCTGATGAGATGAACTAATCCTTTCAGGCGGACGAAGCTGATCTATTCCCACGGCGCTTTTGTGGTTAGAAGAGCACGAAGTCGATCGTTTAATGCAGGTGGCGCATCTAGAAGAGCTTCAAATTGATCGAATTTCTGTTTATCTAACGCGAAAAAACTGCGATCGAGCAATACATCCTGCGCCTTCTGATACGCCGATTCCAGCATAAATTCCGATCGACTTTTGCCTTGCACCTCAGCCGCATAATCAATCAGATCGCGCTGGCTCTGTGTGGCGCGAATATTAATCGTGACATCACGCGCTTGATCCATGACTCATTGCCAAACCTGTATAAGACAATTGTATATACAATGCCCCTACAAGGTTCACTGGTCGCTTGAATTCTGTCAGGCTTCACACCGGAGCCGCTAAAATATAGGATGTTCGTCGTTTTGCGGTGCGATTTTGTGCTGTCAGAACGCTTAAAACCAACTTTATTTCAATCGGATTTGTGCCGACGCGCAAGTCCGTATTGCTGTCACGAGGAATTCCTTATATGGTCGAGAGTCGAGATAGAACGCCCACCGCTCAGGAAACCTTTGTCCAAATGGCACAGGCGGCTGGACTGCGGGGACGCTTACTTTTAACGATCGGGCTTTTGATCTTCGTTCGATTAGGGATTTTTATCCCGATTCCGGGCATCGATCGAGCCGCATTTTCACAAGCGATTCAAGGCAATAGCGCCTTGAGCTTTGTGGACTTATTCGCAGGTGGCGGTTTGAGAACGCTGGGTCTATTCGCCCTCGGAATTCTGCCCTTTATTAACGCTTCGATCATTATTCAATTGCTCACTGCGGCGATTCCCTCGCTCGAAGATTTGCAGAAGAATGAAGGCGAAGCGGGAAGACGCAAGATTTCACAGATTACCCGCTATGTTTCGGCAGGTTGGGCAGTTGTTCAAAGTACCTTGCTCACGGTTGGATTATTGCGTCCGTTTGCCGAATCTTGGAGTCCGGTGTTTGTCGTCGAAACGGTTCTCGCGCTGACGGCTGGATCGATGTTCGTCATGTGGGCAGGAGAACTGATCACAGAGCGTGGCGTGGGTAACGGCGCATCGCTATTGATTTTTCTTAATATCGTGGCAACGCTGCCGCAGACCTTAGGAAAAGCGTTCGACTTGGCGCAAACCGGCGATCGAGCCGTGGTCAGCAGCGTCGTCATTCTGCTGCTGGTCTTCCTGGCAATGGTGGTCGGAATTGTGTTCGTACAAGAAGGAACGCGGCGGATTCCGATTATTTCCGCTCGTCGGCAAGTGGGACGACGGATGATGCTGGAGCGCAGCAGCTATCTCCCGCTGCGCCTAAATCAAGGCGGCGTGATGCCGATTATTTTTGCTTCCACTGTGTTAACGATTCCGGTAATTGTGGCACAATCGTTTAATAATGCAGCATTGGCAAACTTTGTCAGCACTTATCTTGGCCCTGCTTCGATTTGGCACAACCTTCTCTATTTTGTGTTGATTCTATTCTTTAGTTTCTTCTACGCTTCGCTGATTATGCAGCCCGATGATATGTCGAAGAACTTGAAGAAAATGGGATCAAGCATTCCCGGTATTCGTCCTGGAAAGGCGACCACCGAGTATGTTGAGCGCGTTTTGAATCGATTGACCTTCTTAGGTGCTATCTTCTTAGGGATCGTCGCGATCGTACCTTCGATTATCGAAAATGCAACTCCAGTGAAAGTCTTCCAAGGCTTTGGGGCGACCTCTATCCTAATTCTGGTAGGTGTGGCGATCGACACGGCGAAACAGATTCAAACGTATGTAATTTCTCAACGTTACGAAGGAATGGTGAAACAATAGTGGCGCGACTGATTTTTGTCGGACCTCCCGGAGCCGGGAAAGGGACTCAATCGAAATTTTTGGCTGACTCCCACCAAATTCCGCACATTTCGACCGGGGATATTCTCCGGGAGGCGGTGGCTGAGAAAACGTCGCTGGGGGTGAAGGCTCAAGGATACATGGATCGGGGTGAACTGGTGCCCGATCAACTGGTGATTGATTTGATTCGCGAACGATTGGGAAAACCGGATGCCCAATCGGGCTGGATTCTCGATGGGTTTCCGCGCAATGTGGCACAGGCAGAATTCCTCGATGTGCTGCTGGATGAGTTGAGTCAGGGGTGCGATCGTGTGATCAATTTCGATGTGCCGGACGAAGTGCTGGTGACTCGAATGCTCAGTCGGGGACGAAAGGACGATAACGAGGAAACGATTCGCCGTCGTCTGGAAGTCTATCGAGAGCAGACTGCACCGTTGATCAACTACTACGAATCACGAGAAAAGCTAGTGACTATCAACGGCGATCAAACGATGGAAGAAGTCGCAACAGCATTAAATCAAGTTTGCGCTTAACTTTCAATCTTCAACTGACCCGACTTGGGGCTGAGCGCCTTGAGTTGGGTCAGTTTTTTTATTCGGAATGAGTTGAATTACATTCTGAGTAAGATTGAGAGTTTTAGCAGTGCTCCGTTAAGGACGAAAGATGAGTAGGACAAAGCAGTTGAAGCTGGGCGCTTTTATGCGTCCCGTCAGCATTCATACAGCAGCTTGGCGTTATCCTGGCGCAATTCCAGATGCCAACTTTAATTTCTCAGCATTAAAACAATTTATTCAGAAACTAGAGCAAAGTAAATTTGATGCCTTTTTTATGGCAGATCATTTAGCTGTTCTGAATATGCCGATCGATGCCCTAAAGCGCAGTCACACAGTTACATCATTCGAGCCGTTGACGCTTCTTTCTGCGCTCGCTGCGGTGACTGAACATATCGGATTAATTGCGACCGCTTCAACAACTTACGATCAGCCCTATCACATTGCTCGCCGCTTCGCCTCTCTCGACCATATCAGTGAAGGTCGCGCGGGCTGGAACATTGTGACGACCTATAACCCAGATGCAGCGCTTAACTTTGGACTGGAGCAAGAGATCGAACATGACGAACGCTACAGGCGTGCCCGCGAATTCTACGAGGTAGTGATTGGGCTGTGGGATTCTTTCGCGGATGATGCTTTTATTCGCAATGTAGAAGCAGGAGTGTATCTCGATCCCGAAAAAATGCACACGCTGAATTACAAGGGAAAGTATTTCTCAGTGCGGGGGCCTTTGAACATTGCTAGACCTGTTCAGGGTTATCCGGTGATTGTGCAGGCGGGAGCTTCTGAAGCGGGACGACAATTGGCTGCGGAAACTGCCGAGGTTGTGTTTTCAGGGGTCAATACGCTAGAAGCAGGAAAGGCATTGTTTGCAGATATCAAGCGTCGATCTCAGGCGATCGGACGCACTCCCGATAGCATTAAAATCTTGCCCGGTGCGCTGGTGATTGTTGGCGAAACGGTTGAGGCGGCAAAAGCTAAACAGGCACATCTTGATAGTCTGATTCATTATGATAGCGGCATTAGTAGCTTGAATCTGGCGCTGGGCTACGATGTGTCAGGCTTTGATCCAGATAGTCTATTACCGGAGATTCCAGAGTCAAATGGGAGCCATACCGGACGCGATCGCATCGTCGCGCTTGCCCGACGTGAAAACTTAACCATTCGTCAGTTAGCACAACGGGCGGCTAGCTATGGTGGGTTAATCTTTGTCGGTACACCTCAGACGATCGCAGATGAAATGGAACAATGGCTCTTCGAGGAAGCCGCAGATGGCTTTAACATCATGTTTCCTTTTCTGCCTGAAGGCTTAAATGATTTTGTGGATCAAGTGGTTCCAGAACTTCAACGGCGTGGAATTTTTCGCACAGAATACGAGGGCAAAACGCTGCGCGAGAATCTGGGTTTGGCGCGTCCTGAGAATCAATTCTTTCAACCTACATCGGTGTAAGTTTAACCAACAATAGACTTGTTGATTTGGGGGGAGCGACTTATCCTGTGAGCAGTTGAAGCTGAGATCGATCGAATGAACCAAACTCAAGAGCATCCTAAAGTTGTCGTGGTTGGAGCAGGGTGGGCAGGCTTAGGCGCAGCTTACCATCTTGCTCAGCAAGGATATGCAGTCACACTGCTCGAAGCCGGGGGCTATCCGGGCGGACTGGTAGCAGGCTGGAAAACCGCGCAGGGACGATCGGTGGAAGCTGGAATTCATGGATTTTGGTATCCCTACAGCAATATTTTCTCCTTAGTTAAAAAATTGGGCATCTCGCCCTTCACCGATTGGACGCGCTCTTCTCAGTATTCTCCAGCAGGACTGGAAGTCGAGTCGCCAATCTTTCAGCAAGAACCCCGCTTGCCTACCCCGCTTGGAACATTCTTATACACGCGATTTAAGCGATTGCCGCTCAGCGATCGACTGTCTGCGCTACCGTTACTCTATGCAGTGGTTGATTTTGACAATTCAGATGAAGCCTGGAAGCGATACGATCCGGTGACTGCTCGCGAATTGTTTAAGCAGTTTGGAGTTTCTGCGCGGCTCTACAAAGAGTCATTTGAGCCGATGTTACTGGTGGGATTGTTTGCACCGGGCGAACAATGTTCAGCCGCAGCAGCACTGGGAATGCTGTATTACTTCATCTTGGCGCATCAACCGGATTTTGATGTGGTGTGGTGTCGCGGCACGGTGGGAGAGTACATTTTTCGTCCTTGGGTTGAGCAAATCGAGCAGGCAGGGGGACGGGTGCTGACTCAGCGGCGTGTGAGTGATGTGAGGGTTCAGGCTTCGGGGGGAGTTCCCGCAGTAAGTGGGGTTGTGTGCGGTGAGGAAGTCTTTGAAGCAGATGCCGTGATTTTTGCGGTAGGTGTGGCTGGAATGCAGAAAATTGTCAGTAGCAGTTCGACATTGCGCCAGTTTCCTGCATTCTGTAATTTGATGAATTTGAATGCGATCGATGCGATGGCGACGCGGTTGTGGTTCGATCGTAAAGTTCCCGTGCCGTTGCCGTCGAATGCTTGCTTTGGGTTTGATGCCACAACCGGTTGGACATTCTTTGATCTGAATGCACTGCATGATGAATGGAAAGATGAACCTGGCAGCGTGATTGAGGCAGATTTTTATCATGCGAATCAATTGCTACCGCTAGATGATGCACAGGTCATTGCGAAAGTTCAGCGCGATCTTGCGGTTTGTGTGCCTGAATTTCGGAATGCCAAAGTAATTGATAGCAGTGTGGTGCGATTGCCAAGAGCCGTGACGCACTTCTCTCCTGGAAGCTATCAGTCGATGCTTTCTGGAACAACGAGCATCGGTAATCTCTTTATGAGTGGGGATTGGATTATTACTCGTCATGGTTCTTGGTCGCAGGAAAAGGCTTATGTGACTGGACTTGAAGCGGCTAACCAAGTGATTAATCAGTTGGGTGTGGGTAAGCCTGCTGAAATTATTCCGATCGAGCCGGATGAGCCACATATCGCAGCGCTTCGTAGTGCTAATCGCACCTTAAGAGACTTAACAAGCAGCTTTGTACCGCCGCTTTGGTTGCCTTAAATACAATGCCAGTCTTGCTTGGATGGAAGACTGGCAAGAACAAACTAAGAATTCAGGCGACGAGAGCGATAGCTTCCTTTGATTTCACGGTTAAAGAATCGACCGGGGGAATCTGTGTCTTGAAGTTCGTGCCAGGTTTCGACATCAACACCTTCGTATTGATACACAGCACCATTCTTGAACTGAACTTGCAAAAGATGTTGATCTGGATCATATCCAACTGCATTTGCCATTGATGATTGCACAGGTAACATCGGTAAGGCTTGATTCACACCCGGAAGTTGATTGAAATCAGCAGCAGGGGCGGCATCTGAGGAAACAATCGCATCCAGCAGCCTCAATCCTTCGTAGGCAGCTAACGGTGCGGGAACTTCAACAAATTCCAAATCAGCACCACGATCGATCACTAATCCTAAGCAGTCATCATCATGGCTAATGGCTACAATGCTGCTCAGATCGACTTTAGAAAGCTTCATGCACTATCTCCTTTATTTCACTTTGTTTTGGTTTTTAGCTTGTTCTAGTGCAATTTCCTTAACAGCATTGAATGAACTCACGCTGGCTGAACCTTCGATCGCTTTCACTGCTAAGTCTTGGACTTGCTTCAGCGCTCCATCTAACTGATTTGAGAGGGCTTGAATTCGGGTTTCTTGGGCTTGGATTGTTTCCAGTAGAGATTGAATTCGCAACTCGTAGGTGCGTTTTTGCCCTTCAATCTCTTTTGCCATCAGATCGGCTTTGACTTTTGCTTGCTGGTTTGCAATGCCTTTGCCTTCTTCTTTGGCGCGTTTAACCGCAGCTTCAAGCTCCTTTGGTATGGCTTCGACTTTGGCTTTCAACTCGGCAAACTGAGTTTCACGATCGCGAACCGTTTTTTCTCGTTCTGCCCACTGCTTTTGCTGCGTCTGCTGCAACTCTTCTAATTCACGGTACAAGCGAGTTTTTTCCTGCTCATACTCATCATTTGAGAGTTTGCGTTCTAAGTTGAGCGTGTAGGTGTACTCTTCTCCATCTCGCCGTTGAGTCTTGGTGAGAGTTTCATTGCGTTCCTTGATGCTGCGGCGGTGTTCCTCTTGTTCTTTTGCCCAGGCTTTTCTGGCTTGAGTGATCTCCTGGTTGAGTGTTTCTTGTCGCTGTCGCCGTTCTTCGCTGAATGTCTTGGAACTGTCTTCGTACTGTTGAATTAATGCCTCTACAGTACAATCTTCTGCCTGTAGATTGTGCAATGTTTCTAGCTGTTGAGCTTCTTCTACAACTGCCTGCCGTAGTTCTTGCAGCTTCAGCACTTCCAAAGTTAGCTTTTCAGATAGGTCACTGATTGCGCCACCAAAACCAAGTTGTAGCTGATTTAGTCCGGTGATGATGGTTTCCATCTTTTGTTGAGGCGCGATCGTTAGTTCTGGTGTAGCTTTACCGTTTGTTTTACCATTCGATGTTTTAGCATTCGATTGTGATGCAGGTTCAACAGGTTTCGCAAGCAGTTGTTCTTCTAAAGCTTTCTTCTGTTTGAGTAGTTCATCAAATGCAGATAGAATCTCAACCTTCGTGCTTTTTTCAGTGGGACGTTTAGTTACCATTGCCAATCCTCAAGCTCACAGTAAACAGTTCAAGTGGTGCAATTATTCGCTTCTTGTAGCGAGACGGTTAGATGAACTATCAAAGGCTCGCATTGCAAGTTCTTGAGCTTGACGCAAGGCTGTTTGTAGTTGGGTGGAAATCTCGCTGATTTGCTCGGTCTGTTTCTGAATCTTGGCTTCTAGCGATCGGATCTGCAATTCATAGCCTTGCTGGGTGGATTCCCATTCTTTTTCCAGCAGATCTGCCTTGATTTTGGCATCCTGATGAGCATCGCGAATTCCTTCTTCCCGTGCTTTTTTGACCGCTTCTTCCAGTTCGCCTGGGAAAGCCGTGACCTTTTGCTGATACTCCTCATATAGTCTCTGATCGGCTGCCAGAATGCGTTCTCGCTCCGTCCAGTCTTTCTCTTTGGCTTCGAGCGTTTCCCTAATTTCTCGCTCGATTTGCCGTTTCGTTTCTTCATACTCATCGGTTGCAATGCGGCGCGATCGCGCACTGTCGTACTGGTAATCTTCTTCCTGACGCTGCCGTTGCTGGTTCAGAAGTTCGCTGCTCTCGTTGATCTGAGCGTCAAACTCTTCTTGCTCTTGCTGCCAAGTTTTGCGAGTTTCGGTAGTATCGCGATCGAGGGTTTCACGATCGCGCGTTGCTTGTTGTTCAAGTTGGCGCAGAGCTTCTTGATGTTCTTGTGTGATCAAGTAGAGGGCATCAGCAACGATGCGGGTCTGCTGAAGATCTTTGAGATTCTTACTTTCAACTGCAAGCGCTCGTTTAAGGTCATCGAGCTTCTTGGTTTCAGTGGTTAGGCGATTGGCAAGAGCGGTGATCGTCGTGCCAAAATCCAATTGCAAATCAGCCAGCCCGCGCACAATTCCGTCTGCTGTGTATTGCGACACTGTTTCCAGCACTGTTCTGTCTTGCTCTTTGGCGGCTTCTTCGCTGCGGGTGGCAACTCGTGACGAGACCGATCGCTGCTCGGTAAGGATGGTTTGAAAGGCATCGAGAATCCTGGTTTTGCTGTCGTTTGCAACTTGTGTCATAGCGGAGGTGGGAAAAGAGTGAATTTCTGCTGCTCAGAAGCAGGACTGCTATACGATCGGGGGCAGTACTGCTATAGTAGGAGTAGAATGCAAACCACAGTTTGCAATTCATGTGTACTACTTTATCACTTTTCCTCCGCCTATGCAACATCCAACGACAAAAATCGCAAACTGTAGTTGTCAAAATGAGAATGGATGAATTTGCAAAACGAGTCCGCGATCGTCGGATTCAAGAAGGGTTAAGCCAGCAAGAATTAGCTGAGCAGATTGGAATTTCCCGTAATTACCTATCTCAAATTGAGCGGGGGCAGGCAACGAATCTCTCTTGGCAGGTGCGGGAGCGATTGTCTGCGGTGTTAGGGCTAAAGGCGGAACCTGCACCAAGTTCCGCATTAGAGTCAGTCGATCTGCCTCCAAGTTTGGTGGAGTTCGCTCAAAACGCGAATCTACCGCCCGATGATGTGTTGATGCTGTCGCGATTGAAGTATCGAGGACAGCAGCCGACCTCGCCGGAGAAATGGGAGCTACTGTATAACGTCATTAAGATGACAGTAGGAAAATAGAAATAGGAAAATAGAAAGTTCACCGTTTGTTGAGTGAACTGCTAATCGATCGACCAATCTTTTAAGTTTGGGCACTCTAGCGCGAAAAATGTGAGGAACCCTGTGAGCCTGCCACAGCCCTATCGACATCCCGGACGAGCCTTCCTGTCTCAACATGGAAGGCTTCAATGTGAAGATGATGTCTTTCGCTATGTCAATTTCCTGCGGCAAGAATCCGGGTTAGGTGATGAACCTCCGATCGCTCTGACTTGCATTTATCAACACTTTGGAATGCCTGAGCCGCTACGCGCCCCGCTTGAGGAGCAACAAGGCATTTTAGTAGACAGCAACACCGGGATTATTCTGATTAAAGAAGATGATCCGATCGTGCGGCAGCGCTTCACTGAGGGACACGAACTGATGGAATTGCTGTTTGATGCTCAACAAGAAGCGAGGTTTGAGAGCGCTTTGCCAAACTGGAGCGAACAGCGTAAAGAGCGACTCTGCGATCAAGGAGCCGCCGATTTGTTGATGCCGCAATCCTCATTTGTGCCAAAGTTGAATCGGTTAGGCATTTCTTTCAAGACGGGACGATCGCTTGCAGCTCTCTATCAAACTTCACTGCTCGCGACGCTTGCGCGAATGTTGCAATATGGAACCGGCAATTACGCGCTAGTTCTGTGGCATTGTGTTCTCAAACCTTCTGAGATGAAACAAAGTGCCCCGATCAAAGCTAAGAGAAAGCTTCGAGTATGCTGGAAACTTCAGACGCAAGACTGGACAGGCGGTTTTATTCCCAAAGATAAATCGATTCCTCACGATTCATTAATCTCGCAAGCTTATATCAGTGGTCAACCTTACTCTGGAGCAGAAACGATTGATTTGGGTTGGACATCAATTCGATGCAATGTAGAAGCCCTGCCAATTCGGTTGGGCGATCGCATTAGTGTTCTGTCTCTCTTGCACCTTACAAATGGATGAATCACGCCATGACGCGATCGATCATCACGCTCGGTAGTATCAATATGGATCTCGTGGCGCAAGTTCCACGATTACCTCAACCCGGGGAAACGCTATCTGGATACACTTTTTCGACGGTTCCGGGGGGAAAGGGAGCAAATCAAGCGGTCGGCGTTGCCAAATTGGGGGGATCAAGCCGCATGATTGGGCGAGTTGGAGGGGATGCGTTTGGTGCAGAATTGCTAGAAAGCTTGCAAACTGCGGGAGTACAAACCGATTTAATTACCGTCGATCGTACAATTTCGTCAGGCGTTGCGATGATCGCAGTGGACGATCGGGCTGAGAATCATATTATTGTCATTCCAGGTGCTAATGGCAATGTGGGTAATTTTGATGTTGATCGTCTCAGGGTCGCATTGACTGATTCATCGATCTTGTTATTGCAGCTTGAGATTCCTTTATCGATCGTTCAATCTGCCGCGACGATTGCAAAACAAATCGGTGCAAGGGTCATTCTCGATCCTGCTCCCGCTCCTAAAGACTTTCCAGGAATGCTTTATTCACAAATTGATATTCTGACTCCCAACGCAACTGAGACAGCGCAACTGGTCGGATTTCCAATTCGGGATCAAGCAGATGCCGATCGTGCAGCCGCAATTTTGCAGCAAAAAGGCATACCAACGATCGTGATCAAGCTAGGCGCTCAAGGCGCATTCTGCGCGACCGAAGACGATCGCTTTTTTGTCCCAGCTTTTTCAGTCAATGCGATCGATACGGTGGCAGCCGGGGATGCGTTTAATGCAGGATTAGCTGTGGCGTTATCTGAAGGGTTATCGATGCGCGAGGCAATTACTTGGGGTGCAGCAGCAGGGGCGCTTTCTACAACAAAATCCGGGGCGCAAGCCTCACTAGCAGAGCGATCGACATTCGATGCTTTTTTGCGCCAAATGCAAAAGCCCTGAGCCGAAAACGACACAGGGCAGGCTTCTGAACCAAACTTTACTAGAGAGAGGAGAGTTAAGCTTGTAATGATTACAGTTTATAAAGAATCACCTGATGCCGTCCCATGCCCTAGAGAAGAAACATACCCCAACAAAAGTTAGAATAATCTTCCAGACTGGCTACTGCCCCCGACTGATTCTGATGAAACTCTCGCTGAATATATCTTGCTGCTCAATAACAGCAGCAAAAAACCTGCCGATTGAATAGGATTAAGATGACAGTCGTTTAATCTATACGTCTCCATCTTTGGGTAGAAGACGGCCTCTACCGTGGGGCTTAGCCTAGATTTCACTCAAGTCAAAAAACTCCTCAAGTTCCTTCTTCGCTGGTAATACTTAAAAATGGAATCGTTAGAGCAGATTAACATCTTTGTCGTAGATGACGATCCTGATACACGGGATCTGCTGCGGTTTATGCTAGAGGACGAAGGAGCAAACGTCACTGTTGCAACCAATGCCAAGGAAGCACTCTCGCTTTTGGAAAAAGAACTTCCTACAATTTTGGTAAGTGATGTAGCGATGCCCGAAATGGACGGATTTCAACTGATTGGACTTGTCCGCGAGTTACCGCAAGGCGCAGAACTACCCGCGATCGCATTGACCGCATACGCCCGCGAGGAGGATCGTTTACAAGCGATCAATGCAGGCTTCAATGATTACTTAACAAAGCCGATCGATCCGGTGGAGCTAATGCGCGTCATTCAGCAATATTGTGGCTCAGATTAATGGCTTGGGATTGCAGGCTAAAAGGCGGATTGCTTGCCAATAGAAAACCCTTCACCGCGACAGCAAAGGGTTGAGAAGAGAGAGTAGTCGTAACAATTCAATTAGGCGCTCGGTAAGTTCCTGCTAGCGTAGGCATCGGCTACGGCGAAAGCAGGAACGCGGGTGCTGTAGTCGATCGAGGTGCCCGTGATCGATTTAGATAGCGTTTCAAACGAGGTCGATCGCCAGTTGCGCTCGTGAATCGGTTTCGTTTGTTCTCCCAAGAAGTAAGCCAAGGAACCCAGCAAAGCAACTGCTACCCAGCCCACAACTAACAGACTAACGAGGATGACCATCGGAACCTCCTGTGAACTTATGTTTCTTTATGCAAATAAATGTAACAGATATTTACAAAGGTCGCAAATTACTTGTGATTCGTGATAACCGAACTGCAAAATCTGAACGCAGATCGATTCCGGATCGATCCGGAATCGATAAATCCAAGCTGAAAAATCTAATTGCTCCACGCACTCCGATTCATAAAATTCCCATTACAATCGAACACAGGTTTTTACCCGCCGCACGTCCCCTTCTGAATAGAAAGAGGCTCGACTCCCTTGGCTTCAACATTGATGAAACTCAATCTTCTCACCCCGATCGCGCTTGGCTTCAGTTGCTTCGCTGGGCTGCCAGCCCCCGCCACTGCCAATCCTCCACAAGATGTCGGGATTCAAGTGGGCATCGTGCAGCGGTTTGGTGATCGTTCAGCCGATACGCTCACTCTGAAAGCCAATCCGGGCGATCGCTTAACCCTGCGCTTCAACACAAACGGCAAGCCCCAAACCCTAACCGCTCAAGAACTCAAGCTCGAAACGGCGATGCAGAAACTTCCGCAGCCCGTGGTCGAGGAGCGCGTTGTTTTCAGTACGCACCGCAGTTTTGAAACCGCAGAGGATCAGGCTCAAGACTGGAAATCACAAGGGATCGAGGTCGAAATCGCTCAACCAGAGCGCTGGCAAGTTTGGGCAAAGCGCGATGTCTACAACACGCCACTCTTACGGCGTCTGTTGCTGAGAAGCTTGCAGGCAAAGGGCATTCAAACCGCACGGATTGAAACTAAAGTCGTTCGAGAAGTACCGCGTCCGACGTGGGTACTGGATGGATTCCGGTATACGCGAGATGTGATTGATATTTCATCGGGTTCAGGAGTCGTTCAGGTCGATCGTGCCACTGATGATCATCCAAACCGTCCTTTTGGTGGGGCATTACGAATCCAACCGAATGCTTACGGTAACTATACGCTCGTCAACTTCGTTGGGATTGAAACATATCTCAGAGGCGTTGTGCCGCATGAGATTGGAACTTGGGCACCCCAACCGGTGTTAGAGGCTCAAGCCGTTCTCGCCCGCACCTATGCTCTGCGGAATTTGCGTCGATTTGTGATCGATAACTATCAACTCTGCGCGACGACACAATGCCAGGTTTATCGCGGTCTAGACGGCGCAGCACCTTCAACCGATCGCGCGATCGCGGCAACTCGTGGCTTAGTCCTGACCTACCAAAATGAACTGGTAGATGCGGTCTATTCTTCAACGAGCGGAGGTGTGACTGCAAGCTTTGATGATATCTGGCACGGTTGGGAGCGTCCTTATCTTAGAGCAGTGATCGACTCAGCGAATCCAGTGTGGGATTTGCGATCGCGCAGCTTATCCGATGAGGGCAATTTCCGCGCCTTTATCAATCAAAAGAAAGGCTTTAACGAAGATGGAACCAATATGTTCCGGTGGCGCTACCCTGTGCCCTTAGCGCAGCTAAATCAGGAATTGCGCGACTATCTGAAAGCAGTCCGGCATCCGTTCGCGAACTTCAAAACGATTCGGAACATTCAAATCCAGCAGCGATCGGAAGGGGGACGCATTTTGAAATCGACAATCGTCACCGACGCAGGCACGATTAAGCTTGAAAAGGATGATATCCAAACTGTATTTGATGCGCCAGCGAGTACGCTATTTTACCTCGATCCAATGATGGAAAATAAAGTGCTGAAAGGCTTCGTGTTTGTCGGGGGTGGATTTGGTCATGGGGTCGGAATGAGCCAATTTGGGTCTTATAACCTTGGCAGATTGGGCTGGACAAGCGATCGTATTCTTCGCTTCTACTTCCCCGATACGCAACTGCAACCGTTTAACAGTTCGATTACACTGTGGCGCGATCGAACTTCAGAGCGGCAAGCATCAAACTGACGCTGGTTTAACGCGAATTCTTCCTGTCGAACTTACGTTTGTTTATGCACTTCGTAAACGGTGATAAAAGCTCGTCTTGCTTTGAATCGCTTCAAATCTAGAATCAAGGTGAAACGTTGTTTCACCACTGCCAAGGAATAAACAGCCATCTGCTTGCAAGTAGTGCTGTACCTTGTTCAGAATTGATCGCTTAGTGTCGATATCAAAGTAAATTAGAACATTTCTCAGAAAAATGATGTCCATCTTTGGTAGAGCGCTCCAAGGGTGAATTAGGTTCAACTGCCGAAACTCAACCCTCTGACGAATTTCATCAACGATCTGCCAAGCATCCCCAGCTTTGCGGAAATACCGATCGCGCAGTTCAGGGGTCAGGCCCCGACTGATTTCCAAGTCTGTATACTGTCCTTGCTGAGCGCGATCGAGCACCTGCTTAGAAAAGTCAGTCGCGATTAAGCGAATTGTCCAAGTGGACAGTTCTGGAAAGGCTTCCCGGATCAGCATCGCAATGCTGTAAGGTTCTTGACCGGTTGAGCAAGCGGCACACCAGATATTGATGGTTCGCTGACTAGAACGGGACTGAATCAACGCGGGTAACACCGAAGCTTTTAGCGCTTCAAAGGGAGAGCGATCGCGAAAAAAAGATGTTTCCTTAATCACTAAAGCTTCAAGAGCTTGAAGATGCAGTTCGCTTAAGGGAGTGTGTTTTAGATGTTCGACTAATTCTGCAATTGAAGCAAACCCAGCATTCGCAGCTATCTGATCCAGATGCAGCGCTGCGAGATAGTCTTTGTGTGGCTCTAACACTACTCCAGACTGCTGCCGCACTAACTGACGGAGATACTCAAAATCAAAAGCAGGAATCGCCATCAGTCCATCCTCCGCGCCAGCGTAGACGATCGATTCACCCGACGCAGAATCTCTGGCATGATTTGATCGAGCGGCAAAACGGCATCGGCTAATCCTGCATTCACCACAAATCCCGGCATTCCCCAAACCACGCTACTCGCCTCATCTTGCGCCAGAATTTGCCCATTGCGATCGTGAATCTCCTGACAGCCCCGGAGTCCATCTTGCCCCATCCCGGTCAGAATCACCCCCAGAGCGCGATCCCCGTACACTTCGGCAACAGATTCAAGCAAGACATCCGCTGAAGGACGACAAAAATTTTGGGCTGGAGACTGGTCGATCACAAGTTGCACAGTTGAGTCCGTGTCTTTCACTCTCAAATGATAATCGCCTGGCGCAATCCAAACCGTACCGGGGCGAAGTTTTGCTCCTAGCGTTGCTTCCCAAACGGGCAAGGCGCATTTTGTCGATAAACGTTCTGCGAGCAGCTTGGTGAACATGGGCGGCATATGCTGCACAATGACGATCGGGACAGGAAAATCGGCGGGTAATTCTGAGAGCAAAGCGGCGAGGGCATTTGGCCCTCCGGTGGAAACACCGATCGCAACGATCTCAGCAGACGATCGATGAAGTTGAGAACCTGAGAAAGCAGCGGTTGTGGGGGTGGCTTTTGGGCTAATGTCGGAGATTGGTGCCGATCGGTTCTGTTTAATTTTCTGGCTCAGTGCTTTAATCTTAGGAATCAGCGTCGCTCGAAGATAGTCGGTTAAATGATCTACGTTGTCCATCTGACTCGGTTTTGTCGCATAGTCCGAAGCTCCTAAAGAAAGAGCATCCAGCGTTGCGATTGCCCCGATCGTGGTCATCGCACTAAACATAATTACGGGCAGTCGTGGATTGAGTTGACGAATCTGCGCCAACGTTTGCAGCCCGTCTAAGTCAGGCATTTCGATATCGAGAATGATCACATCCGGATTCAGTTGAGACAGTCTTGCGAGTGCAATTCTTCCTGAAGAAGCGACTCCCACAACTTCAATCTGGGGATCTGCTGCGAGAATTTTGCTCAGACGGCTCCGTACCATCACTGCATCATCTACGATTAAAACTCTAATAGGTTGCATGACTTCGGGATTATTAAAGAGCGCTACCAGTTCCCAAAAATCCTGCGCCACACCAGTCCCTCTGCGAAGACGCGATGCCTCACGTCTCTACGAAGGTCTTCAGAGAGCATTTAGAAATTTGGTGTGATGCCGACGACACATTAACTGTAGCAAGGAAAAATCACAGTCTGAAACAATCTCAAGAGGCATTTAATCGATCGCAATCCTCACGAACACCCTCGATCGACCTCAGGCTGCCTTACAAAAGCTGCGCCGCTTCATACAGCCGCCTCAGAATTGCCGTAATCTTTGCACCGTATTGCGGATCGGCTGACCATCGCCCACTCAGTTGATCCACTAGGGGCGCAATCCCACGGGTGACAAACCGAAACCGAGGCGCAACCACTTCTTGCACTAGCGGCTCTGTACTGGCATAAGCTTTGAGTAGCTGAATATGTGCTCTCACGCCAGTTTGAGCATTCGGAAAACTTGCGCCTTCAGGGCCGCCGCCCACATCTCCCAGTCCGGCAAAGTTGTTTTGCGAGGGTTTAATCTCACCTCCGAAGCGCAAGTAGTTTGTTTCGAGCAGCATTTGACTGAAGGCAATATCGTAATTGACTCCTTCGATCGCAGCTTCACTGCGGTAGAGGTCTGCAAGCTGAGGATACTGTACGGGTGCGGCATCGTTGTTGCTGCGGAGAAATGCAATTAACTGTGCCGAAGTGGTGTTGCCGTTGCTCATGATGCGATCGAGCGTTCCCGGACAGATTTTTAGAATCGATCGCAACAGCACGGTTCGCGCTTGAGCATCCCAACCCACGGAGATCGTATAGTTTCGCAGGTCTACCGCTTTGACAAAAACGACTTGACGATAATTCAAGCGACGAATGTTCGGATCTTGAGTTAAATCGATTCCCAGACGATCGGTTAAATCGATCGGAATGTAGGCATTGCCATTGACCAGAATTCCCTTCTCGCCGTAAATCTGCCCGTTAATGCTAATGCGAATTTCAGGATAGGTCGTGGAATCGGGTGGTAGAGCCGTGCCCCGCGCCCAAGCTACCAAACCATCTGCAATCCCACTTGCCAAATCGCGACGCTGATTTTGAATAATGAAGCGATCGTCTGGATTGGTGAGAAATCCAACCGTCATCAGAAGCGATCCGCAGGTGATCTGACGAGTAAACGGCAGGCTCCCGAGTCCTGTGTCGGTATCGGGTCTGGCTCCTCGGCTCGGCAGTTGAGGAACGCGCCGAATCAGCGCTAGCAATAGCTGTTCGGCATTACGGCGACGCTGATCGTTATTGGCAATGTGATAAACGGTTGCCCCTCGCACGGCTGGATTACTAAACGCATCGGCGCGGATTTCAAGCGCCACATCATCCGGACGATCGCGAGCGTTGATCCAGTCGATCGCTTGAGCCGCACTCAGCGCATCGGGCACAGACAGGACTTCGACACCCCGCGATCGCAATTCTGTCACGACTAGATCGCGAGTCAGAATCATTTCTCTTGCTTCGGTTGTGCCTGCGACGACTGCCCCCGGATCGGTGACACCGTTAACGCGATTGCCATGTCCGGCAGAAATAAAGATACGTCCCATCAGATTCTCAGCGTAACGAGGTTATGCACTTACATTGTCAGTGGCTCATTCTATCTTCTTTTGAGGAAATAGCTGATAAATGCCTCAAACTCTATCCACATAAGATAACGATATGCTTGAAGTGATTCCGCATCTGCAACTTGTTCATGCGTACTATGAGTATTATTTACGATTTAGAACACACTACAAGCTATCGCTATCGCAATCCTGTTACTTTCGGAGAACACCGAGCGATTTTCTTACCCAGTATTGGCTATAGTGGGCGCATCTTGAGCTATGCGATCGACAGCAACGTTCCCTGCAAAACTCGCTGGATGATGGATACGCTCTCGAATAATGTTGCACTCCTGAGCTTCAGTGAACCTGCAAAAGAACTGAGTGTGACCTATCGAGTGAGAGCTGAGCATTTTGGCATTCCGACGATCGCTGATTTTCCGCTGGATGCCCGTGCTGAAGAAATTCCCGTACAGTACACTCCGGGTGAATGGAATGATCTCTCTGTGTTCATTCGTCCACATACCGAAGATTCCGAAGGTCGGCTTGCAGCTTGGACAAAACAATTTGTGGCAGGCGACCAAGATAGTACCTTAGATGTCTTGCAACGCATGATGGATAGTATTAACACCACATTGAGCTATCAGTCACGAGATGCAGAAGGGACTCAGAATCCGGCTGAGACACTCCGGTTACAGTCGGGGACTTGTCGAGACTATGCTTGGTTAATGATTGAAGCACTTCGACGCTTAGGGCTGGCTTGTCGCTTTGTCAGCGGCTATATTTACGATTCAGCCTTAGATGGCGGTGAGGTTGGCATGACAGGTTCCGGTGCAACTCATGCTTGGGCGCAGGTTTATTTACCGGGTGCAGGCTGGAGAGCTTATGATCCGACCAATCGAATTACAGCCGGATTTGATCTGATTCGAGTCGCGATCGCTCGTCATCCTGGACAGGTGATTCCGCTTTCTGGGTCTTGGTTTGGTGAGACGGATGACTATTTGGGAATGGATGTGAATGTTTCAATTCGCAAGTTAGGAATGTTGCCTGACTTTGAAGTGGCTCCCGCAGTTCCAATCGTGACAGCCTCGCAGTAAAATTCAGATTGTTTGCAACCAAAGACGGACGATCGCTCGTCTAGAATTTGCTGTAATCGAGTTGCGCGGAATCATTGAGATTAGAGCATGAGCATCGGAGTATGGGTACTGGGCGATCAGCTTTGGACAGGGCAAACTGCATTGCAAAGCTGCAAAGATAACCCTGAGCAAACGCATGTCTTTTTTATTGAGTCGCTACACCATGCTCAACAGTTACCCTATCATCTGCAAAAGTTGGTGCTAGTTTGGTCAGCGATGCGCCATTTTGCTGAAGAACTGAAGCAAGAAGGCTGGATTGTTAGCTATACACAATCGATCGACTTTCAAACGCCGCTGATCAAGTGGATTGAGCAATACGGAATTACGGAACTGCGGGTGATGGCTCCGGTCGATCGTCCGTTTATGAAGCTGATTCAGTCACTCAATCTTCCTTGCTCTGTAACTTTTACTCCGAACAATCGCTTCATTTGGCAGGATCAAGAGTTTGTCGATTGGGCACGATCTCGCAAGCGTCTATTGATGGAAGACTTTTATCGTGAAGGACGGCAGCGATTTAATGTTTTGATGGATGGGAAGCATCCGCTTGGAGGGCGCTGGAACTTCGATCGGGACAATCGCAAGCCCCCCAAAGGTAAATTGACTCTGCCCGAAGCACTTTGGTTTGAGCCAGACCAGATCACCCAAAACGTGATTGACTGGGTAAAGCAGTCCCCAAATCTTAAAGATAGTCAAGCCTATTGGCAGATTGAACCCTTTCAATGGGGAGTCACCCGCACACAAGCATTACAGGTACTAGACTTCTTTATTAAAACTCGGCTGTCTAACTTTGGCCCTTATCAGGATGCAATGGTCACGGGTGAACAGACCCTATGGCACGCAATGTTATCGCCTTATCTGAACATTGGACTATTGCATCCTTTAGAAGTGGTACAAGCCGCAGAGCAGGCTTATTACGCTAATCGGGATACCTGGGAACTCAATAGCGTTGAAGGCTTTGTCAGACAAATCATCGGCTGGCGTGAATATATGCACGGTATCTATGTCTACATGGGCGAAGACTATCCCGATCGCAACTGGTTTAATCACACGCAACCGCTTCCAGAGTTTTACTGGACAGGCGAAACAAAGATGAACTGTTTGCACCATGTTCTGACTCAAGTTAAAGCGACGGGATACGCCCACCACATTCAGCGATTGATGGTTCTGAACAACTTTGCATTGATTGCAGGGATCTCTCCGCAAGAATTGCAGGACTGGTTTCATACTGCCTTTATTGATGGGTATGACTGGGTGATGCAAGCGAATGTGATTGGCATGGGGCAGTATGCAGATGGTGGCATGATGGCATCAAAGCCTTATGCCGCTTCAGCAAATTACATCAATACCATGAGTGACTATTGCAAACACTGTACATACAATCCCCGCAGTCGCACTGGAGAAACGGCTTGCCCGTTTAACTTCATGTATTGGGACTTTCTTGCCCGACATTACGACAAGCTTAAGCACAATCCACGCATGACACAGATCTATCGCAACTTAGAGCGCATCTCAGCCGAGGAACTTCAGCTAATTCGCGCCGAAGCAGAACAGTGGAGAACCGAACAGCGACAGACCGAATATCCCCTTCCTTCTACCCCTGCACCTCATGGATCGCCTGACGCAACTCCGCAATCAGTACCTTGACCTAACAAATCACGTTTTGCCAGACTTAGCCCGATCGCGCCATTTCCCCGTTCGCTACAATCATTGCTTTCAGCGCATTATTCTAGATAATCTATTCGATCGCTGCTGGTATGAAGTCTTAGAACGTAAGCGCATTCCTGCCTATCAGCAATTAACCGAAGCCCAGTTAGAAAGCGCGATCGCACTAGCAAACAGCATCATCGCTCAGCCTGACTCATACTTACAGCAACTCAATCAAAACAGCTTAAACTGGCGCGGAAAAGCGAGTGAATCAAACTCCCAAAAGCGCTAGATTCTCTAGAATTGTGAGACGATAGGCTCCCTGCTCGATCGTAATTTCCTGAATGCTTAGCGTGTAGCTATAATCTTAATCAGTTATATAATCAAACTCACTCTGATTGCCAAGTTTCCCTATGCCTAAAGCGAGACCCTCAAAGGTTGATCCAGCGATTCTTGCGGCAGTCGCTGACTATTTCAAGGTGCTGTCAGAAATGAGTCGGCTCCAGATTCTGACTTGCCTGAAATCGGGGGCAAAGAACGTCATGGAAATTTCAGAGGCAACGGGATTAGGACAAGCAAATTTGTCTAAGCACCTAAAGGTTTTATACCAAGCTGGCATACTCTCGCGTGAAGCAAAGGGAACGAGCGCCTACTACAAAATTGCCGACCCAATGATTTTTGAGTTCTGTGAGTTAGCTTGCGATCGCGTGGCTGAACGAGCGGAACAACAGTCAGCAAGTTTAAAGGCTTTACGCAGCAAAACCTCCGTGTTCTAGGAGGCTTACAGAACATAAGCTTTGAAAAATCAATTCTGTTTGATCGCTGGAACGGCGCTGTATCGCAAACTGTTTGAGCCATTGTCTCTGTCGCGATACAGGTAAAACTTACTGTCTGCTTCAAGCACTCTCCAAGCCACGCAAATCATCCGATCATTGGAGCGATTGTATTTCCCGAACTTCACCGCACTGCGAATTTAGAGCGCGACTTAGCCTTCTTCTACGGTGACAACTGGCGAGAAGAAATCGCACCCCTGCCCGCAGGTCAAATCTATGTTGATCGACTGCGCGAGATTTCTAATACCGAATTAAACATAGAATGCGACAGATCATACTCAAAGTCCCCCAGAATGGGGGATTTAGGGGGCGAGAATCTGTCGCATCCACAAATCAATCTGGTATAACACAAACCCGGTTTTGTTGATTGCTCATGCTTATACATGCTACTTGGGCGATTTGTCAGGTGGTCAAGCATTGAAACGAATTGTGCGATCGGCATTAAAACTACAAACCGTTCAGAGCACAGAATTCTATGAGTTTGAGCAACTCCCGACTGTAGAGGCAAAGCTAGCCTTCAAAGGGTGGGCAATTTGGCTGCTGAAAGCCGTTGGATTAGCGCACAAAGTTGTCATGCCGCCGCAGTCTACTACTGCCCCTAAACTGTAGTGAAACCAGGAATATTTTTGCAGTTAAAGCATTAACAGCTAAGTTAAAGCGATAGTTAGCAGGTCTCGCCTGCGATCGCGCTCTGAGCTTAAAATTCCGCGAAGCGAGTTGTGCGAGTCTATCAACGTCCTCACAAGTTCCTCACAGTCTTTGCGTATCTTGAACATAGAGCGATTTAGTTCTCGCTCTATGTTCAAAGAAGACCAGGAGGAATGTTATGTCGCTGATTCACTGGCAACCTCTTAAAGAATTGGAAGCATTACGGCATCAGATGAATCAGGTTTTCGATGCGTGGCTGCACCCAGATCCAGAAGCCCGATCGCTGTCACCAATCGACGGTATGGCTTGGACACCTGCGATCGAACTTCACGAAACCGATACCGATGTCGTTCTCAAAGCAGAAGTTCCGGGGATAGAAGCAAAAGATCTGGATGTGCAAGTTTCTGAACATACGATATCGATCTCTGGTCATCACCAAGAGGAAACACGAACCGAAGAAAAAGGCGTATTTCGCTCTGAGCTGCGGTATGGACAGTTTCAACGCTTGATTCCGCTCCCAACGGCGGTGCAATACGACCAAGTGAAAGCAGACTTCAAGAACGGCATTCTGACACTAACCTTGCCTAAAATTGAATCGGCACGTAAGCCTGTAGTGAAGGTGAACCTGGAAGAAAAATTGCGCGAGGCAACGACTCAACACCGGCAAGCCAAAGAACACCAGGAACAAACCGTCCACCGCCGGGCTGAAGATGCTTTAGAAACGATGCAAATGGGTGATCTTGATCAAGCGACACGGGAAACGCTAACCCAAGAGCGACACCAAAACGAGCAGCGGCAAGAATCTGCTCATCTGCGAGCCAACCAGTAAAAGCAACCTACGTACTGTTTGAGGAGAAAATATGTTTACTCGAATGCGATCGAGTTGGGAAACTGTGAAGGCAATTCCAAACGAAGTTGGACAATTTATCGCTGGAGCAATCAGTCGCATCTTTGGACTCAACGATGATAACTATCCAGCAACCGGAGTTCAACCCTTTGAAGGAGAACCCGCTAAGGAAAAACATTTCTAGCTTGAATTGTGAATCAGGAGATGAGTTGAGGATTACAACCTCAACTCATTTTTATGATATTGAAGATTCAAGATAGTGAAGATTCAAGAATGGCTCAGATCTCCAGCAAGCT
The DNA here is from genome assembly GCA_014695195.1 of Cyanobacteria bacterium FACHB-DQ100. NCBI lineage: Bacteria > Bacillati > Cyanobacteriota > Cyanobacteria bacterium FACHB-DQ100. The sequence goes on from JACJNW010000006.1 coordinate 77,256, forward strand.
GCTTCTGATATTCAGCATTCAAATCGCCTGTTGGATAGTACCAAATATTCCAGTTGCCAAGGCCATATTGTGCCGGATCAAAGCGTTCGTCGCGTCCAAGATAGATATTAAAGGCACTTGCAGAATATTCGTACCGAGTTAAGCGATCGTGCTCTTTTTAGCTCAGCTTTATCTTCGACTGCTGCTCAGGTTCTAAATGTTCAGCCGAGTAGCACTAACGCAACGCCGAACAGGACTTGTAGAACGTCGATCGAACCTACATTAAATTCGCGTCGAAATCGATCGCAGCTCATCTGGAATTACGTCCGCATCCGAAAACTCCAGAATCGTTTCTGACAGTCCCAAATATCCCGATTCTGCAAATGATAACAACATCCGTTGCAGCGCAAACCACACTTCCGGTTCATATTCCCAATCGCGCCCCCGACTTGCCCGACCAGAAATCGACTTCAGCGCCCAAAAATAACTATTTCGCACCACAGACCCCCCTTTTTTGAACGGCGGCACATCTTCGTGATGCAGATACAGAATATCGCTTTCGATTCTCGCTCTCATTTTTCCAACCTACAAGAAATCCCCCATAGCCATACGCTACAGGGGATTCAATTCTAGCGAATTAAATTAATAGCCGCCGCGCGAGAATCCGCCTCGACGATCGCCACCATTGCGACCACCGCCACCGCCACTGCGACCACCGCCCGATTCTTCACGGGGCTTTGCCTTGTTGACGCGCATATCACGACCCATCCATTCCGCACCGTCTAGGGCTTCGATCGCTTTATCTTCTTCGGCATCCGTTTCCATTTCCACAAATCCGAACCCACGCATCCGTCCAGTTTCACGATCAACCGGAAGCTGAACGCGCTTAACAGATCCGTATTCTGCGAAGATTTCGGTCAAATCTTCCCGCGTAACCTCGTAAGATAGGTTACCTACATAAATCGACATTGAAAAAGATCTCCAGAACCAGAAATAACCGAGGCAGTCGTATCGGAGTGTGCCTGCTTTAGCCCAAACGAACTTGCTAGTTTCAATGAAAACGAACGAGTCACTGTCAGAAAAAACAAACGATTCAACCGAATCAATACCTCTTCTCATTTACTGTAACACGAATCTCTAGAGCGGACAGATTTCAACAATTTGAGATATATCGCAATGTTTGAACGATCGCGATAGTTTAGAGTCTGGGAAGCGGTGATTTGGAGGATCTTATGGCTGTGGCATCTTATGGCACTTGGAAGTCGCCGATTAGCTCGGATCTGATTGTGGCAGGGACGATCGGACTCGGACAAATTAAGCTGGACGGCAAAACAATTTACTGGAGCGAGTCACGTCCGACTGAGGCAGGACGGAATGTGATTGTGCAACGTTCAGCGAATGGCGAGACGATCGATCTGACACCTGCTCCGTTCAACGCCCGTACACGGGTGCATGAATACGGGGGAGGGGCATTTATGATTGCGACTGGAACTGTTTATTTCTCGAATTTTGCCGATCAGCGACTTTATCAGCAGACCGATGGATCTGAGCCGATCGCGCTGACTCCTGAAGCGTCGTTACGATATGCCGATGCCCTATTCGATAGTGCTCGAAATCGCCTCGTTTGTGTACGCGAAGAACATCACGATCAAAGCGTTGAGAATACGATCGCGGCAATTTCGCTCACGGATCAAAGTCAAACCGTTCTGGTTTCAGGTTCAGATTTCTATGCGTTTCCGCGTCTGAGTCCTGATGGTTCTCGCCTCAGTTGGATTTGTTGGAATCATCCGAATATGCCTTGGGATGGAACGGAACTCTGGACAGCAAACATTAGAGCAGACGGAACGCTAGACACACCGGAAAAGATTGCAGGTGGATTAGAGGAATCGATTTTTCAGCCGGAATGGTCGCCGGATGGCAGTTTGATTTTTATTGGCGATCGTACGGGCTGGTGGAATTTCTACCGCTGGAATCCTACAACCGGAAAAACTGAATCCCTCTGTGAGAAAGCCGCAGAATTTGGTTTACCGCTCTGGGTGTTTGGAATGTCTACCTATGGCTTTGCTGGAAATCAAATCATTTGTAGCTATACCGAAAATGGATTGAGCCGCTTTGCCAGTTTAGATTTAGACACTCGCGAACTCACTCCAATCGCAACGCCTTACACCAGCATTGCAGGACTCCAAGCTTGTGCAGATCATGCGGTATTTCTGGGCGGATCATCAACGGAGCCGAGCGCGATCGTCAAATACGATTTACAGACTCAACAATTTGAAGTGCTGAGACGCGCCAGCGAACTGCGGATTGATCCCGGTTATCTTTCAGTGCCAGAAGCGATCGAGTTCCCGGCTGAGAATAATCTCACGGCTTTTGCTTTGTACTATGCGCCCAAAAATAAAGAGTACACTGCTCCTGAAGGCGAACGTCCACCGATGTTAGTCAAGAGTCACGGAGGCCCGACCGCTTCGACTTCTGCTGCATTTAACTTAGGCATTCAGTATTGGACAAGTCGCGGCTTTGCAGTTCTCGACGTGAATTATGGCGGCAGTACCGGATATGGACGCGCTTATCGCGAACGTTTGAAAGGAACTTGGGGCATTGTCGATGTCGATGACTGTGCAAATGGAGCGAAGTATCTCGCCGAGCAAGGCAAGGTGGATGGAGATCGCTTAGTGATTGCAGGCGGAAGTGCAGGCGGATATACAACGCTCTGCGCTCTCACATTTAGAAATACATTCAAAGCAGGCGCAAGTTACTATGGCGTGAGCGACCTCAAAGCGTTGGCAGAAGATACTCATAAGTTTGAATCACGCTATCTTGATGGTTTGATTGGTGCTTATCCAGAAAGAGCCGATTTGTACGAGGAGCGCTCTCCGATTAGTGCGGTCGATCGCTTATCTTGTCCGGTGATCTTCTTTCAGGGTGACGAGGATAAAATCGTACCGCCGAATCAAGCCGAAATGATGGTTGATGCTTTGAAACAAAAAGGATTACCTGTAGCATATGTGTTGTTTGAAGGCGAACAACATGGATTCCGTAAAGCAGAAAACATCAAACGTGCTTTAGATGGAGAATTCTATTTCTATTCACGGGTGTTTGGGTTCGAGCCTGCGGATAAAATCGAGCCTGTGCCAATCTTTAATCTCTAGAAGGCTATGACTCCAGTCGTTGGATTTATTTTGCTGACTCATGCTCATCCAAATCAGATCCGGCGATTGGTCGATCGCTTAAATCGCCTGTTTGATCAGCCGCCGATCGTCTGTCATCACGATTTTCTTCAGTGTCCGTTGTCGATCAAGTCTTTCTCCAGCAATGTCTCGTTTGTTGATCCACCAATGCGAACGCGCTGGGCTGAATTTTCAGCCGTCGAAGCCACCGTTCGAGCAATGGTACAAATGCAGCACCGGGTCGATCGACCCCAATGGACAATCTTGCTCAGTGGTTCAGACTACCCGATCAAATCTGCCGATCAAATTCTGGCGGATCTGAATGCGACTGAGGCAGATGCTCACATGAGTGCTGAACTAATTCAGCCGTCGAACCTGAAAAGTGTTTGGCATCGAGAAATGCACAACCGCTACTATACGCGCTGGATACCCATGCCGAAATCGATCGCAGATGCGCTGAAGCTCAATTGGCAACGCTTGCGGTTGAAGCCAGAGATTTTAATGCGCCCCTTTGTGCCGTATAACTCGAAGTTACAATGTTATGCAGGTTCACAGTGGTTTGCAGCGAACCAACGTGCGATCGACTACATTGTGAACTTTCACTATACTCGTCCACAGCTTGCCAATCATTTGCGCTGGGTGATGTTTTCCGAAGAAACATATTTCCAAACGATTGTTGCCAATGCGCTTGATCTCAAAATCAATACGAACGATTGGCGCTACAAGGATTGGTCTATGGGTGGACCACACCCGAAAACGCTCGATCAATCTGATTTGCCAAAATTACAAGCTTCTTCCGCTCATTTTGCACGTAAGTTTACGCCCGATGCTCCTGTACTTGATGATCTCGATCGTATCATTTTTCAGCTAGAGTAATCCGCTTCCTGATGTTGAGAACTGCCTCGCTCAAACCCCGCAACCTCAGATAGCGTATAGAGCGGACGGTTTTTCACTTCTTCGTAAATTCGTCCAATATACTCGCCTAAGATGCCAATACTGAGAAGTTGCACTGCACCGAGAAAAAAGATGGCGACGACGATCGTGGTTAATCCGGTTAGCGGTGAGGCAGGATAAGCGATCCTCCAATAAAACACTAAAATCATCATCACAATTGCAACAAATGCAGCGAATAAACCTACATAAGTAGAAATGCGAAGCGGAACTTTTGAGAATGAAACTAAACCGTTAATCGCTAATCCTAGTGATTTATGAAAGGAATACTTCACTTCACCGGCAAATCTTGGATCGCGCTCAAATTTCACCGCAGTTTGACGAAATCCGACCCACGATCGTAATCCCCGAATATAGCGATTGCGCTCTGGCATTGCATTTAACAAATCTACGACCTGGCGATCGATTAAACAAAAGTCTCCGGTATCGATTGGAATCTCTACATCTGCAAGCTGTTTGAGCAATCGATAAAACAGATATGCCGTGAATCGCTTAAACCAGCTTTCTTTGTGGCGTTGGGTTCGCTGAGCATAAACGACCTGATATCCCTGTCGCCACTGATTGATCAGTTCTGGAATCAGTTCGGGTGGATCTTGTAAATCTGCATCTAATATCACCACGACGCGACCTCGTGCATAATTTAATCCGGCAGTTACAGCGATTTGATGCCCGAAATTCCGCGCCAAACTGAGATAACACACCCGCGAATCCTGATTGTGCAGTTCTCGAATGAGGTGAAGCGATCGATCCTTGCTGCCGTCGTTAATCAAAATTAATTCCACTACATCATCAAGCTGATTCATCACGGCACTCACGCGATCGTACAGGGCGGGAATCGTGGCTTCTTCGTTGTACACCGGAATAATCAGAGAATACTTAGGCAACATAGGGGATCGACAACTCGCGCATCGATCGTCCCATGATTTGCCAGATTAAAATAATTCTTGATTGAAATGCGATCGATCCTGTATAGTAAGGAGACATCCAGGGCGGATGGCGAAACTGGTAGACGCACCACACTCAAAATGTGGCACCGAAAGGTATGAGAGTTCGATTCTCTCTCCGCCCATTACATCCAAGCGATAAACTTTACACTAGACTGCTTTCCTGAGTTCATCGATCGCACCAAGCATATCCGTTTCAGCAATTAGGATACAGCGGCTCAAAAGCTGAATATTGAGGTCTTGTAAGCCTGGAATCTCACTGCGCTGAATCTTTCTATAGTTGCCTTCAAACAATCGATAAAGTGCGAAAACGCCATCTTCCCAAAACCAAACTTCAGGAATTTCTAAGACTTGATATCGAGGCAGCTTGGATTCATTTCCAGAGGTAAAAACGACCTCAATCGCTAAATCTGGAATTGCTTTGCGACCCACGTAAAAGCTCTCATCCGGTTGAAGCGACACGATGCCTTCTCGCTCTCGATCGGCTGAGCCTGTAGGAATGAATTGAACGCGCCGCTCTAAACAGTAATGACCCATTAAGAAAAGAATGATGCGGCTGAATAAATCATGAGGTTCAGAAGGCATGAAAATTTCGATCGTATTTGCAAAGTAAGTCAGTTTAGCGTGAGAAACTTCAAATGCTTGTTGCAGCAGTTTGAATTGATTCCAAGTACGATCGGGAATTGAGATGATACGACTTTGAGCGGTGCTTGCGGTAGTTTGAGTTTGCATAGCGGTAAGGACTGATCCCTCAACGTCTGAATTATTTTGTATCCATCCAATTGTTGCCAGCACGAATATCTACAACTAGCGGCACACTCAGAGAAACGGCGTTCTCCATAACTCGCTTAATCTTGGGCTGCAACTCTTCCCAAGCATCAGGCTCAACTTCAAACACCAATTCATCATGCACTTGCAGCAACAGATTTGCAGGATAAGCTTTCAGAACTTCGTGCAACTGAGACATTGCAATCTTGATGATGTCTGCACTAGAACCCTGAATCGGCGCGTTAGCTGCGGCTCGAAGAGCTTGCGCCTCGAACTGGTCGCGCAGCTTCAGTTTATCGAGTTGAATGTCATCGGGTGATTTGCCTCGAAGTTTTCGCACCGAATCGGATGAGAAATTGAAGTAGCGTCGTCGTCCTTTGATGGTTTCGACATAACCATTGGCGATTGCTTCTCGCTGCATTTGCTGGAGGTACTCGAAAACGCGAGCATATCGACTGTTAAAGCGATCGATAAAGGTGCGTGCCTGAGCCGAAGTAACTCCCGATTCTCGCGCAAATCGCTGTGCGCCCATGCCATAAATCACACCGAAGTTAATGATTTTTCCCAGTCGTCGTTCTTCAGAGGAGATGTCATCTTTTTCCAACAACAATCGAGCCGTGAGCGAGTGAACATCCTCGTTGTTACGGTAGGTTTCGAGTAGAACAGGTTCTTGACTCAAGTGTGCTAAGATTCGCAGTTCAATTTGCGAATAGTCAGCCGCAACCATGAGCCACCCTTCTTCGGGAATAAAGGCTTTACGGATTTGGCGGCTAAAGGCAGTCCGAATTGGAATGTTTTGGAGGTTGGGGTTAGACGAAGAGAGCCGACCTGTAGAAGTAACTGCTTGGTTAAAGTCGGTATGCACACGATCGGTCTTCGGATTGATTAGAGTTGGTAGCGCATCAACATAGGTTGATTTCAACTTCGTCAAGGTTCGATGTTCCACGATCGCATCAACCACCGGATGGTCGCCTTGCAGTTTCTCTAAAGTAGCTGCATCTGTTGAATATCCAGTTTTAATCTTGCGGGATTTCTTCTTATCGAGTCCCAATTTCTCAAACAATAGTTCACTCAATTGTTTAGGAGAACCCAGACTAAACTTTTCGCCTGCTGCTTCGTAAGCTTCTAGTTCGATGCGGTCTAAGTCTTCTTTCAGCGTTTTCGAGAATGCTTCGAGATAGTTGCGATCGATTCTCACCCCGGTTGCTTCCATCTCAGCTAACACAGGTTCAAGCGGTTGTTCGATCTCAATCAGCAGATCATGAAGTTTCGGGAGTTCATGAAGTTCCGATCGTAGTTTTGGAACTAAATTGTATGTTCCATAAACATCCATTCCGCAGTAATGAGCAACTGCAGAGATGTCAACTTCACCAATATGCTTTCCTCTGGGAACTAGATCTCCATACTCTTGAGCCTGAATGCCTAAGTAGCGATAGCTCATATCGCTGAGTTTATGACTGGCCTCAGGGTTGAGAACATAGCTTGCCAGCATTGTATCGAACACAACGCCTGCTAACTCAACGCCTTGGAAGCGGAAGACTAAGCGATCGAACTTCGCATTCTGAAACGCTTTTGGATATTTAACATCTTCGAGAATCGGGCGCAGGGTTTCAAGCGCGATCGCACGATCGAGATTCGTTCCCGAAGTATGACCGATCGGAATGTAAGCCATTGCATCAGATTCCGAACCCCAACAACAACCAATTCCCACTAAATCAGCTTTGATCGGATCAAGGTCGCTAGTTTCAGTGTCCCACGCGACCGGAAACTTCTCACTCGTATGAGTTTTGAGGCGTTTGACCAGTGCATCGAGCTTAGCTTGGGTATCAATAATTTGTGGTGCGATCGACACGACCTCAAATTTTTCCGCACTTTCGGTTTCTTCGGCGCTGAAGAACCATAGGTCATCATCTGCATATTGAGGAACGATCGGTGTTCCTGATTCGAGCGCGGCTTGTTTTGAGCCTTCGGTTTCTGTTAGTTCTGTCTCACCGCTCAGTTGGTCTTTCCACTTCTGGATTTTGTTGTAGAACGATTTAAACTCTAATCGCTCGATCATGGGTTTCAGCGTATCTTCGTCGAATCCTTGGAGTTTACAAGACTGTAGATCGACCGCTAATGGAACGTCTAAATGAATTTGTGCCATCCATTGTGAATGGCGTGCATCTTCGATTCCTGTTTCTAGTTTCTTTTTAACTGCACCTTTGATCTCGTCGATCGATTCATAGACCTTTTCTAGCGATCCATACGCGCTTAATAACTGAACTGCTGTTTTCTCACCAATCCCTTTCACGCCTGGAATATTATCAGATGGGTCGCCGCACAGCGCTTTGAAATCAACCACTTGAGACGGCAGCACTCCTAGCTTTTCTTTAACCTGCTCTACACCAAATTCTTTAGGCGGTGGCGCACCTCTGCCGTAGGTTGTACTCATGTACAGCACTTTAATCTTCCCGTCTGCATCTACCAATTGAAATAAATCACGATCGCCGCTCAAAATTCGTACCGCAAAGCCTTCTTGACTAGCTTTTCGCGCCAGCGTCCCAATCACATCATCCGCTTCATAACCCTGAGCGACCACAATCGGCAAATTCATCGCCTTGAGAAGCTCCTGAAGATTATTCAAGTCAGGCATGAAATCTTCTGGCGTTTCAGGGCGACCTGCTTTGTAGGTTTCATCGGCTTCGTGGCGGTAAGTTGCACCACCGAGATCAAACGCGATCGCCAGATAATCTGGTTTCTCAGCTTCTACAGTTTCAAGCAGCGCTTTGAGAAAACCGTAAGAAACGCTGGTTGGAATTCCAGTCGAGGTGCGTAAACCACCATCGCGACCTTTGGCAAAAGCAAAGTAGGCGCGAAATGCCAGCGAATGACCGTCTACAAGAACAATTTTGGGGGAATGAGTAGCGCTCAAAATCTCGATCGTTTAAAAAAGAAGACAGATTCCATTGTAACGATCTAATGAAGACTAAATCTCTGACTTAAAGTTGACTCTCGCGCCGGATAGACTAAATCTAAGCCCTAATTTTTTTCTTATGGCGAAAAAGCTTTGTATCTTTACTTCCAGGCGAAGGGCAAAATATTTTAGACCCCATCTGCATCTCTTGTTATGGATCTTCCGATCGCTTCTCAGTCTTTTGCGTCTCTAGCCTCTATCAACTGGCAGCAAGCAATCGCAGCAACTCCGGTCGGCATTGTAATTGTAGATGCACACCAGCCTGATTATCCTACAATTTTTGTCAATGCAGCGTTTGAACGCATGACTGGATACACTGCTGCTGAGGCTATTGGACGAAATTGTCGTTTTTTGCAGGGACACGATCGTAAACAACCTGCACTGAACGAGATTAAGCAAGCTTTACGCAACTGTACAAGCTGCACAGTCATCCTACGGAATTACCGCAAAGACGGCACACTGTTCTGTAACGAACTCACAATTTCTCCAATCTTTGATGCAGAAGGACAGGTAATACAATTCATTGGCATACAGAATGATATTACTGAGCGCATCTATCTAGAGACGGAGCGACAGCGCTTAGAGCAGAAACATCAAGAAGCGACACAACTCCTACAAACTGTGATTAACAATACGCCACAGTTAATCTTTTGGAAAGACTTAAACTCAGTTTACTTGGGGTGTAATAAATCGTTTGCGATCGTCGCCGGACTCCATGACCCTAGCGAGATTGTTGGCAAAACGGACTATGATTTGCCCTGGGCACTGGAGCAGATTGAGCTATTTCGAGCTTGTGATGCTGAAGTGCTCAGTAGTGGAATGCCACAATTGCACCTGATCGAAGCACATCCTCAAATTGATGGGGAATCATTTTGGACAGACACCAGTAAAATCCCACTGCGAAATGATGCAGGTGAAGTCATCGGGATTTTGGGAACCTATGAAGACATTACAGAGCGTAAGCAAGCCGAAGAACAGCTTCGCTACAAAACAGAGTCTCTTGAACGTGCGTTACATGATCTACAACGGGCGCAGACCCAGTTAATTCAGAGTGAAAAGATGTCATCGCTAGGTCAACTGGTCGCAGGTGTGGCGCATGAAATTAACAATCCAGTCAGCTTTATCTATAGCAATCTTAAACCTGCCCAAGAGTACATCCACGATTTACTACACCTGATTGAACTGTATCAACAATGCTATCCCCAACCACCCTCTGTAATTCAAGCTGAGATCGAGGCGATCGATTTAGACTTTCTCACCACCGATTTACCGAAGCTCCTAACCTCGATGGAAAACGGAGCAGAGCGGATTCGAGGGATTGTTTTATCACTCCGCACCTTCTCGCGGCTGGATGAAGCGGAGTTCAAACAGGTCGATCTGCATTTTGGCATCGAAAGTACATTGATGATTTTGCAGCATCGGTTAAGAGCAGATAATCGCCGCCCTGCGATTAATGTTGTGAAGCAATACGGTGTCTTGCCTCTGGTGGAATGCTATGCAGGTCAGCTCAATCAGGTGTTTATGAATTTGTTTACGAATGCGATCGACGCGATCGAGGAAGCTTTTCAGCAAGATAGCACCAATCCGATCACTTTAACCGTTACAACAGAAGCTATAGAGGCTCACTCGGTCAGAATTCGCGTGGCAGACACCGGAGCGGGGATGTCTCAAGAAACCTCGAAGCGCATTTTCGATCCCTTTTTTACAACTAAGCCTGTCGGAGTTGGAACAGGAATGGGACTTGCAATTAGTTATCAGGTGATCACTGAACGGCATCAAGGATCGCTTTTCTGCAATTCTCAGCTTGGTCGAGGTACAGAGTTTGTGATTGAGATTCCATGTACCCAGTTGAATTAAACACAATGGATAAAACGTTTTACAAGCGCGATCGTAATTCTCACAGCGCAACTTCTGTGCCTCGCTTCAATGCCTTGAAGCGCAATCAGTACAATTGATCGATCATCATTTAGCACAAACGATCGCAAATCATTAGAAGATAAAAGGCGTGTAGCGGCAGAAATTTTTATGTCAATTGTGATTCATCTCCATGCAGACCAGATCAACGCGGTCGATCTCACACCCGCGATCGCGGCGATCGAACCGCTCAAATCCGACATCCGGCAATACGAACAAAAACTGCAATTCAAAATTGATTACCCCCTTGAACCCGGAGATCCTCGCGAATTATCCGAGGTGCCAGAAGTGCGACTGTGGTTCATTGGACTGGATGCCATGTATCCATGGTTGCCGTTTCTGCTCGACTGGTCGCAGAAAGAGCTAGGGCGATATGCGGCAATGTTAGTTCCCCACGAAATGCGGCCCGATGGCATCGAGTACAACCCCGAAGCGCTGGAAATCTTCGTCATGAGCAAAACTTTTGTGCTGATGAACTGGCTCGAACAGCAGCAGATTGAATCGCGATCGCGCCTCAAGTCGATGACCAAAACGCTCGGATATGAATTAGACGATGGCTTTTTCGCCTTGTTGGAACAACGCTAAGATGGTCGGTGCGTCCCGACAAAAAGCGAGTGCATGAGAAACTTAATTTCGACTTGGGTACAGCGTGGAACTAGGTCTCTGCGCGGACGGGATGGTACAGCCGCGATCGTTCAAACGCTGGCGGCTCGTGCATTGATCATTGTCGTGAATATTGCAACAGGAACCATTACTGCCCGCATCTTAGGCCCTGCGGGACGGGGAGAGCAAGCGGCAATGGCGATTTGGCCCCAGTTCTTTGCTTATTCATTGTCGCTTGGATTACCCAGTGCATTGTTATATACCTTGAAGCGATATCCTCAAGAGCGATCGCAAACCTTTTCTGCTGCGGTTTTCTTGGGCATGTTTATTAGCGTTTTTAGCGGTGTCATTGGAGTCATCACGATTCCGTTTTTGATGCAAAAATATCCATCCGAAGCGATTCACTTGTCCCAAGGACTTATGGTAGCGGTGCCGCTGGTAGTATTTACGGAAGTGCTGCGATCGGCAATGGAAGCTAGCGATGAATTTGCGATCGCCAATCAAATTCGCTATCTTCCCCCGCTGAGTACCTTGGCACTGCTGATTGTTTTGGCGGTGACAAAACAACTCACGCCCTTCACCGCTGTTCTGTCCTACTGGCTCCCCGGAATCCCAATGCTGGTTTGGATGATTGCCTGTGCGAAGCGATTTTTTACGATTCGCTTTACGCAGATTCAGCACTCGATTCAGCGATTAGTGCACTATGGTTTTCGGGCGTATGGGATTGATTTGATCAGCGCGTTGGCAGGACAAATTCAGCAAGTGCTAGCGATTAGTGTCCTGGCTCCTGCCGCAATGGGGCTGTATGCGATCGCGTTTAGTCTGTGTCAATTGCTGTATGTGGTGCAAAGTTCTTTTGTAACGGTGCTATTTCCCAAAGCGGCAGCCCGTCCCGTTTCAGAAGTGGTTGAACTGACAAGTAGAGCCGCCAGAATTAGCGGAATGTTGGCGATTTTGATGGCAATTTCGATGATGGCTTTGGCTCCAGGTGTGCTGCACTTACTGTACGGAGAGGCTTATCTGGCAGCGATTCCCATCTTTCGGGTGTTAGCGATCGAAACGGTTCTCGGTGGCACCGCAATCATTCTTTCACAAGCATTCATGGCAACCGATCGGCCGGGAATCGTCACCCTGATTCAAGGCATTGGCTTGATGTTGGGCGCTCCCTTGATTTTGATCCTCACTCCGATGTTTGGATTGTTAGGAATGGGTTTAGCGCTGCTGGGTTCAACAATGATTCGGCTCGTCTCCGTTTGGATTTGCTACCCTGTTGTGCTGAAAATGCCGCCACCCGGCTTGTGGTTAACCCACCAAGACCTGAAATTTATACAACAGAAGTTTCTCAGTCGTTTCTAAAAGATTTATCTACAAGAAATTTTCGAGGTTTGCCACCTAAGACACTATGCATCCATCAACACTCTTGCTACGATCGGGGTTTCAAATCCTGATTCGGTGCGAGAGAGTGTCTATGGTGAGTCAGCCCAACCGTTCACAACCGATTAAACGTTCACAGCCGATCGTTCTCACCTCCCATCCTGCTAAGTTCTCGAAGTCGATCGCGATTCACTGGGGCGAAGCTGATCCGATTAAACGCGGTGCCATCATCGGAACGCTTACCACCCCGGCTCATCGGAACGTGATCGGGACGCATTCCGGTTCTTATGCGGTTTATCGTGCGCTTGCGGTTGCCAGTGGCAAACTCGATGCCAACCATCGCGCTGATCTAACCAATACTGCTCCTGCCGCGCTGCTTCATCCTCATCCCGCTTGGTCTGATCCAGATAAGATCGTGTCGATCGACCCTTTTGGTGCGATCGTTGGCGAGGTGTATCGCGATTTGTACGATCAGGGGTATGACATCAAACCGACGATCGCGATTACCAAAGCCCACATCAATATGCCAGAACTGCAAGACGCAATCGCCAAAGGTCGGTTGCGCGAAGATGGCAAAATTATGAAAAAAGGCGGCGATTTAGTCGTGACGAAAGCCGCAATCGAGCCGGTGTGGTATCTGCCCGGAATAGCAAAACGGCTTAACGTTGAAGAAGGTCTTCTCCGCCGCACGCTATTCGAGCAAACTGGCGGCATGTTCCCCGAACTCGTCACTCGCCCAGATGTCAAAGTGTTTCTGCCTCCGATCGGTGGCATTACCGTTTATATCGTCGGTGATCCTGAGGCGATCGCTGATCCAAATCGTGCCTTAACGGTGCGCGTTCACGACGAGTGCAACGGTTCAGATGTCTTTGGTTCTGACATTTGCACCTGTCGTCCCTACCTGGTTCACGGGATTGAAGAGTGTGTACAAACCGCTCAGCAAGGCGGTGCGGGCGTAATCGTCTATCTCCGCAAAGAAGGACGCGCCCTGGGTGAAGTGACAAAATTTCTCGTTTACAACGCGCGTAAACGTCAAGAGGGCGGCGATCGTGCCGATGCCTACTTCGCCCGAACCGAATGTGTAGCGGGTGTCCAGGATATGCGTTTCCAGGAACTCATGCCCGATGTGCTGCACTGGTTGGGAATTACTCGCATCGATCGCTTTATTTCTATGAGCGACATGAAACACGATGCGGTGACGCGATCGGGAATCGAGATCGTCACGCGAGTTCCGATTCCCGAAGAACTGATTCCGGCTGATGCAATGGTCGAAATCGAGGCGAAAAAAGCCGCCGGATATTACACCGAAAGCGAAATTCTCACCGAAGAAGCCTTAGCTGAGATTAAAGGACGAGGACTGAGTGACTAATCTCGTGGACTATTTGCGATCGCCCAAAGCTATCCGCGATCGTGCTTCTCAGTTGTTTGAGCTTGCACAGGCGGATAAACTCGCCTACTTTCAGCTAGATCTGACGCAGCTTGATGCAGTTGCAGACTATGTGATCGCTGTGATGCGTCAGCAATACCCCGATTTGCAGGTTCCATTTCACAGTCGCTGGCGACATTTTGAAGTCGGCAATTTTCCGCGTGTGCAGCAGCTTGAACAGGCGTTAAAGAACTTATCTCCAGTCGATCAAGCGAAAGCCAAATTCGATCTAGTCGTTCCGAGTGTCTTGCTGGATGCCGGGGCGGGCGATCGCTGGCAATACCTTGAATCTTCTACGGAACAAACTTGGACAAGATCCGAGGGATTAGCGATCGCCTCATTCGATGCCTTTTGCCAAGGTGCGTTCTCGACCCAACCCTATCGAACCGATGCCGAGGGGCTCAAGCAGATTACCCCGGAAAAGATTGCCGCTTTTTTCCAGGTGACTCCTGAAAATCCTTTAGTGGGACTCGAAGGACGATCGCACCTGCTGCGAAAACTGGGACATACGATCGAGCAATTCCCGGATCTCTTTGGTGATTCTCCTCGCCCTGGCAATCTAGTGGATTATTTGAGGCATCAGACGCATCAAGGCGAGCTTTCGGCTGTGACGGTATTAAATGCGGTTCTGCTCGGTTTCGGTGACATCTGGTCAGGGAGATTGTCGATCGACGGCACAAATTTAGGCGATGTCTGGCATCATTCCGCCTTATCCGGTGAAGACACAGACCAACTAATCCCGTTTCACAAGCTCTCGCAGTGGCTCACCTACTCCCTGCTTGAACCCTTGCAGGATCTAGGAATCACAATTACTGATCTTGACCAAATGACCGGACTCCCCGAATATCGCAATGGTGGTTTGTGCGTTGATCTCGGACTGCTGCAACTGAAAAATCTACAGCTTGCAGAAATTCCGCATTCTCCAGACTCAGAATTGATCGTGGAATGGCGGGCGCTGACCGTTTGTTTGCTCGATCGCATCGCCGACACCATTCGCACGAAGCTTGATCTCACCTCTGATGCGCTTCCTCTCGTCAAAGTTCTTCAAGGCGGAACCTGGACAGCCGGACGCAAAATCGCCGCATCGCTCCGGCCCGGTGGAACTCCCCCAATTCAAATTTCTAGCGACGGAACCGTTTTTTAACTATGGCTGCAAACCTCACCCTCATCGAGCATCCTTTGATTCAGCACAAACTCAGTTTGATGCGGCGAGAATCAACCAGTACAGCAAAGTTCCGATCGCTGATGACCGAACTGAGTCTGTTACTCGCCTATGAAGTCACGCGGGATCTACCCTTGCGCTACGAAACCATTCAAACTCCGATGGCAGAAATGGAGGCTCCAGTTTTAGCCCCAGACAAAAAGCTCGTTGTTGTATCAATTATGCGTGCCGGGCAAGGCATCCTTGATGGAATCTTGCAGTTGATTCCCTCTGCTAGAGTTGGTCACGTGGGTATTTACCGGGAACCCAATTCGCTAGTGCCGATCGAATACTATTTCAAAGTCCCGGACGATACTGAAGAGCGCGATATGCTCGTCGTTGATCCGATGATGGCAACGGGTAATTCTGCGATTGCGGCAGTCGATCGTCTCAAGCAAACGAATCCGCGATCGATTAAGTTCCTCTGTATTCTGGCGGCTCCTGAAGGCATTACTCATTTTCAAGAGCAGCATCCAGACGTGCCGATCTTTGCAGCCGCGATCGATCAGGGATTAGATGAGCACGGGTATATTATTCCGGGATTAGGAGATGCGGGCGATCGTTTATTCGGTACAAAGTGATATAATAATAGAGATGCAATCTGGCGGCATCGCCAAGTGGTAAGGCAGAGGTCTGCAAAACCTCCACCCCCAGTTCGAATCTGGGTGCCGCCTTCAAGGATTTCAGGCTCTAGAACCAAGTTCTAGAGCCTTTTTAACTAAGTTAAGTTATGCCGGATTGTGACAATATTCGGCAGAAAATAGCAGGGTGTGATACTCAAAATGGTCACATTTTGGGTTACAAAATGATGGATATTGACAAGTCAATTGCTCGAGTAAATGAACAGTTAAAAGCTTCTAGGGTAGGAGTATCAATCGAGCGTCGGGGTGGGCGACTCTGGCTAAGAGGAACATTCCCCCCTAAGCCCGAATCCGGCCAAACTAAATCTCATCGACAAAAAATTTCTCTAGGAGTTCGTGCTACGCCAGCAGGTTTAGAGCAGGCAAAGAAAAAAGCACGATTACTGGGTGCTCAGTTAGATTCCGAGCAATTTAACTGGGCACAATGGTGTGATTCTAGGTCAGAACACAGTGAAGGTCCATTAATTGGAGAGATACTTGAGCGATTTGAAACTGAGTACTGGAACAATCGGGAGCGTAACTCCCAATCTGAAACTACTTGGAAGACTGATTACCTCAGAGTTTTTAATAAATTGCCCAAAGATGCTCTCTTAAATTCGGAAATTCTGAAAGAGGTTATCCTTACCACCCAGCCTAACTCCAGACAACGGAAACGAGTTTTTGAAAAATTGGTTAGTCTTGCTGAATTTGCTGGAATAGAAGTGGCTTTCTCCGAAAAATTGAAGGGATCCTACTCTCCGAAACACGTTAATCCGCGTTTCTTGCCAACTGATGAGATCATCCAAACGACGAGAGACGCAATCGAGAATGAAGCATGGCGTTGGGTTTTCAGTGCCATCGCAACGTGGGGATTGCGCCCTCATGAAGTATTCCACCTCGATTTAGCGAAATTTCCAGTAGCTCAGGTGCTTAGCCCAACGAAAACGGGAGAGCGATTTGCATATCCGTTGTACCCTGAATGGGCAGAAGTTTGGAAACTGGACGACATTAAGTTACCCAAGTTTCAGAAGGAACACAATAATGCAAAACTGGGAAACAAAATTTGCAAAGAGTTCAACGAACGTGACATACCCTTCAGGGCTTATGATCTCCGGCACAGTTATGCCCGTCGATGTTTTGAGTTTTCAATCCCACCAGATTGGGCTGCACATCTGATGGGTCATAGCTTGAAGGTTCATATGGAGACCTACAGAGCTTGGATTGACTGGGAGACTTACCAGAGGGCGTATGAGGCTTTAATCGCTAGAAGTGATCGACCCCGCCCTCCAAAGATTAACGGTAAGCAGCAGGAATTCCCCGAAGTTCCATGACCGCAGTTAAATTAATTTTGATCATGCGTTTGGTAGAGCCTACTCTACGATCATCAATCCAGTGAATGCCTTCTACCCATTCATCTGCATCAATGCGCCGTAAAATACTACGTCGGCTAAACCCTCTTCCTAATTGCATTGATGCTTGCTCGATTGTGACTAACTCGGCATTACTGGGCAGCTTGAATTTTGACTTTTTAGCTCTCATTGCATCTCCTCCACGCCATTGCTGCTTACAACAAAGCCCCAATCTTGATGTTCCTCAAACAGCTCTTTCAGGAGATCTATCCAACCGTTGTCCCAAAGCTCCTGCAACTTATATCGCGCAAATTCTCGATCACCATTACGAATTGCCGCCGAGCAGGAAGTCTCAAGTTGAAAGCGGTCTGGGGCAGGCAGCAGAACATTTGCCATCTTTCTAGCCTCTAAGTATTTCAGAAAATCCTTCTGATTTGCCTCAACCTTTGATTGCGCTTCAAGCCACTGCTCAATTAGAGCAGGGTATTGTGGTAATTCACGAGCTCGATTGAGCAACCATTCTCGATAAGATGACGAAATTTCTCCTGAGGACAAGAAGAATTGGCTGTCTTTTAGCAGTTCAAGGTCTCTCTTTCTCGTGACTATGAGAGAGTCTGGATCAGTATGAGGAGTATGAGGGGAAGGAGAACTCTTGCCTACTGGTAGTTCTGGCTTCTCTGTTGGATCTTCTGATCCAAATGACACCATTGGGATCTTTTTGTCGGCATTGGGATCTTTTTGTCGGCATTGGGATCTTTTTGCCTGAGCACGAATAGTTCTTCCCGTGCCCCGATCGCGTACCTTTACTGAAACTGTCGTATTACGGCACTTCCATTGGTCAATCTCGAAATCAAACAGTTCACAATCCATCAGCCTGCGAGCCGCTCGTTGAATTGTTCGAGTGTCAACTCCCAAGTAGACAGCGATTTTCGCAGGTGGTGGAATATTTACCCAGCGATCACCGTAAGGATCGTGCTCCCAGAGGTATAACCAAAGGGCATACTGCGTTCCTGTCAACTTGAGAGCGCGAATATACCGGATCAGCTCGATCGGAATTTGCACAAACGTTGACGAAGAGTTTTTTATCCCCGATGCTTGGGGATAAGCGATTGAATCTGTCATAATACGATCAGGTAAATTTTGCATGCCCCACTCGTCATCAAAAGGTGGGGCTTGTTCATCCATGAAGCTGCTACTTCGCAGCTGAGTGTTGTGCTACCTAAAGCAGCACAACTAAACTGAGTTTTTGAAGACTCAGAGCTTATGAGGTAAGTAGTTGCAAAGCTAAACGCTTAACAACTTCACATTCTCCCAGAAGCAGGGTGACGTGCAGAGTGCCCTTTGGCTTGAATCTATGCGCGACCTCCGTTCATCACTTCGCCTGATGGGCAGAGTGGCTGATGAGGGAAGGAGGAACAAAAGATTTTCGGTGGCGATGTCAACAAGCATTTGAAGAGCCAATGGTTGGTCTCAGGGTAGCCAATTCCTGCTTCAGATAGAGCCGAATCGCCTGCCGAATAACCTGAGCCTGAGTGATTCGTTTATGTTTCACGACTAGCAGCAAGTCCTCGTAGGTATTCAAGTCAATTCTGGTCGGAACTAGCTTGTTGAGCGGAGTTTCCTCAAGTAGCGGTGGTGCCATATGTATACCTTTCACAGTCAACAAGATGAGTCTTGAAGGGCTGCTGAAAGTTGTCTCATCATTCGCCCTGTGAAATTTATGGTGCCACAGAATTACATGAAAGAGCGCTCAGCAACTGCTCAGATAATGACCAGTTAACATTCAGATAGTGACCACTAATTACTTTTTACTGAAGGGAACCTCGAAAAATAGGTGTTATTGAGAATAGCGAAGCTTAAAATTGCGCCTTCTCGTATCTATTCTCAACAAGAAATAAATTTTTGAGGTTCCCTGAACGCATATGGCTTCTTGTTACTCTTCAAATTGATATTTCGGTTAGCTCATGGGAATTCACTTGACTCGAGATGCCATTCAGAAGGCTAAAGCTCGGTATTCATCCAGATTCGGAACCCATGGTGCGCTTGCAGGAGAATGCGGATTGAGTGAATCCACAGTTCATCGGTTCTTCCAGGGAAAAGCTGTCAGTAATGAGTCCTTCCAGAGAATCTGTAAAGCTTTAGACCTAGATCCGCGTGAGTTATTCTATGAACTATCAGAGTCTAGAGTTAGAGGGGAGAATGCTAATGCTGTGCGTGGACAGAGCCCGGATGAGGAGGAAGTATGCAATTTCTCAAATCAAGGAAACGGTGTCCCCTATTGTTGGAAGCGAACTGATGATATTGACACGCTTACAACGCTAATCACCCAGCCTTCTACAGCTAGATTAGGCATATTTGGAATGGGTGGCATTGGTAAAACAGTGCTGGCATTAGCTTTGACACGAGAACCAGAAGTGCAACAAGCCTTCCCCGATGGCATATTTTTGATCTTGTGCGGGCAGGAGCAATCACCCACTTCACTTCAAATGCAGCTTGTTAGGGCTTTAGGCGGCACTCCTCAACCGTTTGTGAATGACCAAGAGGGCCGAACTTTTCTACGCAAGCAGATCGGGTGTAAGCAGTGCCTAGTCATCTTGGACGACGTGTGGCGGCTTGAACAAATTCACGCTTTTGATTCAATTGGCGAAAGCTGCAGGCTTCTAATTGGCGAGAACTGTAAGCTTTTAATCACCACTCAAAATCAAGGGCTCCTGACCGCATCTGGTAGTGAGAAGTATGAGCTTGAGTTATTGAATGAGCCGGGCGCACTTGAACTGCTTTCGCTTTGCTCAGGGCAGGAGGATGCTCAGCAGTTGGAGTCAGCACGAGAAGTGGCTCGGGAATGTGAGGGGTTGCCTCTGGCATTAGCGCTCTGTGGTATGCAGATCCGCGATGGCAATTTGTGGGAAGACCTCCGAGATGCCCTGAGAGCATCGGAAATTGAGTGTCTAGATCATGAACTTGGCAGTGTTGCAAAAGTGCTCAAAGTCAGTGTTGATACTTTGATTAGGAAGAACGCTGAAGATGGGCGGCTTTATCAAATGCTTGCCGTCTTCGCCAAAAGCACTCCAATTCCTGAAGCAGCCATCCTGACCTTCTGGATACACAACAGCAAATTAAATAAGCACAGAGCTCGTCTACTCATTACGCGCCTTGCCAATTGGGCGTTATTGACTGTGTCAAGAGAAGATGGAAAACGATTCGTCACTCTCCATGGGTTACAGCACAACTATTTGTGCAGCAGGTTGGATGACCCGCTAAGCCTTAATGACAAGCTTTTGGAAGCCTACCAGCAACAATGTCCCACAGACTGGGCTAGGGGTCCAAATGATGGATATTACCTTGAGCATTTAGTACCACATTTATTCAAAAGTGGACGAGACAAGGAAGTCTACGAGCTGCTAATCGGCTCATTCAACTGGATGCAAAGAAAGTTTAAGGACTGCCAAGGCGATACTGCCTATGTTGTTGACTTGAATTTGGCAATCAGCAAACTTTGTGATCCGCTCACGTCCGATCAGGTGCTTCTTCTAGCTCAGCTTTATACAGCCCGTCAAGTGGTTACTTATCGGGTATGCACGTATAGCGATACTGATTTGCGAATTCTAGTGCTGCTCAATCGGTATGATGAGGCACTAGCTATTGCCCGTTTAAAGCCCGATGCAGAACAACGATTCAACGGGTTAGTAAGCATCTATGACAGCCTAAAAGAGAAGAAACAACTCACTCATACACTTCTTGATGAGATGTGGGAAACGGCTAGAGAGATTGAGTGTCCATACTCACATCAATCTGCCCAATTGCAACTACAGCAGATTCTCCCTGCAGAAGAGCCATCATCAAACTCTGAAAAAGCTGTTACAACATCCTCTCAAGGTATATCTAGCTCTGTGCGGCAAAAGCCAACAGAAAAAATCATTAATGAAGATTGGATAGATAGTTCACCAGGCTATTCAGATGAAGAACGTAAGCAATTAAAAGAACATTTCAACTTATGCAGGGAGGTGAAGAATTTAACTAAAAAAGGGTGTTATGAAACCGTTGAATCGCTCATCGCTCAAGTACCTGATCTCGGTCTCCGAGCCTCACTCTCCAAAGAATATGCAACGGCTCTCATTCAAGCTCAATGCTTTAGTAAAGCTGAAACTACGATCGAGAAAACTTTGACTTTTGAGCAACAAACTTCTGCCTTCAAAGACTTAGTATTAGCTTTAGCTCAAAGTGGTCGATTGGAAGAAGCAAATTGTTTATTTGCTCGTGCCAAGTCAGTTGCAGAGCAGTCCCCAAAAGACCTGAAGGAGGTATTAGAAGAACATGACGACCACTTAGAAAGAACATTAATAACAGTAATAGAAGGACTAGCCACTATAGGTCATGTTGAGGAAGCAGGAGGGATAGCCAGAAGAACTAATCATCCGTATTGGCAAGCGGTAATTTTAACTTCGCTATTATCTAGCCAGGTTCGGCTTGGCGGCCATAAGGCAGGCACCAAGCTACTTGGTGAAATAAAAGAAATGGCTAATCAGGTTAGTTCCTGTGAGGTTCGCTCTAGAGTTTTGCAAAAGGCGTTTCAGCAAACAGCAGAATTAAATTTCCAAGTCGAAGCAAATTCATTTCTAGTTGACCTATTAGATTGTATAGAAGAAATTGAGGATAGATTTACCCGTGCTGGTGAAAAATCGAATTTGGTGAAGATACTTGCTCAGCTACAAAGAACTATAGAAGCCAAAGAATTATTGCGACATATTGAACATCCCTTTTGGTACACAATTGGACTGACTCATCTGGCCGAGGCTGACCTCCAACAAGCAGAGGCAATTTTTGCTGAAGCTTTTGCGTCCTTGAAAGGTACTACTAATATATGGTCCGCAGGCTATCAGATTGGGCAATCGCAGAAAAGGGTTTTAACGAAGCATCTTTTAATATACGGTGTTGCGAAACTCTTCATGCTTGATCAGGCATTGAGAAAGGTTTCAATCAATAATTTTTTAATAAGTTATCTTGCTAAAGATGTAGTTCCTAAAACGTTATTGATGGCTGAGATACATCTTATGGCTGACTGGAGTAAAGAAACTCCTCCTACGGAAGTACGTAGGAATATTGCGAGCGAGCGAGCGCGGGCTCAATTTTTTCATGAAGCTTTTGAATCATTGGGATTTCAAACTTTAGAAGATTTCTTCATTGTTTTAGCGTTGGCTGGATGGATGCCGAGTTTTGAGAAGACTGAGCGAGGGTTATCATTGAGGATTTTGCGAGAAGTAGCACGCATCGCAGGATGGATTTCCCCAGAGTGGATGGAAATTTCTCGATTATTCTAACTCTGTTCCTCAAACTCATCTCATCTCTCCTACCTCGGAAACGTCTTTCCTTCCTGCATCAGTTCCACACATACTCCTGCTTGAATGTGTCAGGGTAAATAATTCGTCTGCTGCCTCCGTCGATCTGAGATGGGAGCTTTAGCCCATCGAATTCTGCTTTCTTAAAAAGGCAGAAAAAGACTTGACAAAAACTGTTGTATAAGTTCTCATGGAGGGCGTGTGGGAACGATAAAGCAAAGTGCTTTCTGGTTCAGCCCGCAGAAGCTATTTAATATATCGGTTTATCTATCAAAAGAGACCGCCAATGTGAGTTTAAGGCACGCTGGCGGTCTTTTGTATTTTTCGGATGTTTTATCAAATATGACACACGCTGTTTTAGCTTCTAGTACAAGGCAAGTTCTTCTTGTAGACAAGATAGGAACGCCTCGTTTAGCAAGTTTATACGTAGCATCCCTCAAGCAATACCGTTTGAACGGATTGCTTGAGAAAAATATCCATTAGGCAATTCTGAATGCAGGAACAGTTAGATTTTGTGTCCCACTAGTGCTTGATTAGAATACAAAACTGCAACTTTTCTAAATTACATCTGTAGGTTGTGAGAATTGCCGAGCCTTGCTAATGATTCATTGATGAAAATAAAGCACAAATAACATTATTAACTTAGCGAATACAGGAGGAACTTAATATGGCAAAGAAAGGCATGAAGAGTAGTAGAGGAAGACCAGAAATGTACTCAGAAGTAAAAATTGGCGTGTGTATTGCACTAACTTGTACAGCGATTACTAGACTTGATGAATTGGCAAAATCTGTACAGCTTTCGAGATCAGAATTTGTTGAACAGATTGCTCGTGGTTTAATCAAAATTGATTTGAATCATGAGTAAGGATGTTACTGATATACACATAAAAACAGCAAAATGCAAACGATATATTTAGCTTTATTTGCGGTAAAGCATCTCCTAAAAACTTTTTTTACTTCAGTAATAGCTATCATCTGTCGCTCAAAAGACTTAGCTCTTATTCAATTAAATATGTAATAAGGCTTTATTTCGTTTTTTATTACACTAATTACAAGTGACAATCACAGAAAACCCCAATAGAAGGTAGTTTTGCTCGTTCATGTCATAAAGTTTTATGGGTGAAAGTGCTACAAGGATACCGTGGGAATTGTCGCTCTCTATTGTAATAAAGTTTTTATTTTGGCTTCTACAAGTTTCTCTTATTGTGGTAAAAACTAGAAAAGCAGGTGCTGAAGAATGGGAATTTTGGATCTTAGAAATATAACTAATTTGGCTGATTTCTATCATCGATATCAGGACTATGTAAAATCCCAGTTTGAAGAGAAGAAGGCAAATTCCATTATTGCTAAAACAAACACCAGTCTCGTTCGTTATGTCTTACCTGAATATGGATTTCTGCTGAAGCTAGATGGCAATTTGTCACCGGCTGAAATGCTTGAGGGATTGAAATTTATGGAGCAAGTCCCGATCTCTCAGGTTGTTCATCTCCTAGAGACGCAAGAACGGGTTTTCAATCGATTTGGAGAGCGTGTTTCTCCCGCTATTCGCAGGGCTTACCGTTCAACAACAAAAATAATGCTGGATTGGGGGAAGTTGCAGGACTGGTGGAAACAATCGGTTGAAACGTCTTCCCATGGCAGAACCCCGACTATGCTGATTTTCAAGAAACGAGTGGAGCACTGGCATAAGTTGAAACCTGAAGAACTTTCGCCGAGCTTGAGCCAGCAGCTCAGTCATTTCTCGCTCTACTGTACAACTTTGCGGCAGCCTTGCCTCAGTGAAGGTTCGTGCGTCCGGTACCACAGAGAGATTCTTGGAGTTCTGGGTTGGATGCATCGAATTAAGGGGATTGCTGTCGCGAACCTCAGCCTCGCTGATTTGGTACCCGTTGCTGCTGTCTATGACCAGGGTGCGGCAGAACGAGTTGCGACGCTTGCCCAAGAGTATCTCGACTGGATGCGAGCCAATCTGGGGGGCAAAGAAGCGACTTTGAAATTTGCTCTGCAAGCTTTCTTTTACTTAGCGGAATACATTCAAGATGAGTACACCAAGAACGCCTGAAAAAGATAGGCCAACGAACCTAGCGCTCGAAGCTTTGGTGAAGTTGCGAAACCAACTGAAGTTAGTCCAATATCCAAAGACCACTAATCGTCATCGGCAGGAAGCTTATGCGCTTGATGCAGAAGACCTGTCTACTGAACTTTGTGCAGAGCTCGATTATCTGCTCGATGCCATGGTCAACCCTCATTCTGACATCAATTGCTTCAAGACTCAGGTCAGCCTTGAAACAGCGATGCGACGAATGGCAATGCTTTATCGATTGCTTGGGGTAGTGAAGAAGGTGAAACAGATCCCTGCTGAGGTGTTAAGCCTAGATCATCTAGTACACTTCGCTCCCCATAAAACCGCTTTGCGTCGTGCTAGAAACTATGACGAAGTCCGGTTGATTGAGCAGGCCTCTCTGGAAGCAGCAGAGCAAACTCAGGCAACCCTGAGAACAGTATTGAATTGGTTGCGGAAGGAGCGCCAAATTCATCCTTCAACGGAGAAAGGGGTTGTTGAGGTGTTCCTGGTTGTTGCTAAAATTCAGCACTTCAAGGAAACCGATTCCCTGAAAGCAGACAATTATGGCGATATTCCCGTCATTCTGATGCTGCGACAAGAACTCAAAGAAGCAAAGGAGCGGGCTAAGCATGCACCTCCTGCTGCGGATGAGTCTCTGAAATGGTTAGACTGGCCTGAATTTCTCGCTTGTGTGCATCACTTAGAGCGAGAATGCCAACCTACCTACAGCTATGGCTCGAAGCGGACGCCCACGGCAGTTGCGCGCAGTGTTCAGCGGTATTTGTTATTCGCTTTGTTGGCCTATATGCCCCCAGATCGGCAGCGGACGCTGCGAGAGTTAGAGGTTGGCAAGACGCTGGTCAAGGGTCTCCTCAATCATAATGGGGTCTTTGAGGCTAAAGATGACGGAAAATGGTACATCCATTTGATGAAGACGAACTACAAAACCGGGAAAACCTACGGCGAACAGTGGTTGATGGTGCCGGACATTCTCTATTCCTATCTGGAGGCGTGGTTGGCGCAATGGCGTGCCCTGTTTTCCCCCAACCATAACTTTGTCTTCACGCAGGAAAACGGTAAGCCGTACCGCAAAGCCTCGGATCTGTCCAACCTCATTCGGCGCGCGACTTACCGCTTGGCTGGTAAACTCACTACCTCCCACTTGATTCGGCACATGTTGATTACTTACTTGAAGCGTCATGGCGCTTCCGATGAAGTCATGCGAAGCTTGGCTGACGCCATGCACCACAGCACGAAGATACAGGGGGAGATTTACGATCGTCGTCATCAACTTGAAAAGGTCGCTCCGGCTCAGGACTTGGTCTTGAAGTTAGCGATGGGAGAACCGGTCTCGACCCTGATAGGGGTACGATCTCTCAGCGTTGAAGAACTGGTGCAGCAGATTCGGCAGCTATCTCCTGGAGAGCGTCAACGACTTCTGACTCTGGTGAGGCAATCCTAGTTGGAAGAAGTCTGATCATTCACCTTGGTGCAGCAGAGGGAATGAGTAATGAAAGAGATCGATAGACCTTTTGCGTGATAGTAGAGGAATTGCCTCGAAACTTATACCTCACAGTAGTATGAAAATTTTTCGCATTAAGCAATTATTATTGCAACCAGCGATCTCTCTGAAAAACATCCTCTGGTAAATATCCTAAATCAGGCAACCGAAATTAAATCTTCTGTTCATAGGTGATCTGCAGAGTAAGGGCTTCGCGGCATCTGACCGCTTGGTTTCTTTGTTGATCATGATAGTGTTCTAAACCCTGGGCCTTCTCTTTTAAAGTCTGCCTTTGAAAGCATGACCTAGAAAGCCATCTGCTTGACTAGAACACAGCATAATTTTCCTCAACTTTCAGGAATTACAAAAGCGTTCGACATGAGCTACCAAATGCTGCCCGAGACTGACAAATAGGGTTATCTGCATTTCGCTTTTCTACGACTTTGAGATTACAGGATTTTTTTGGTACTAAGCATATGCCAAAAAGGGTATACCCTTTTCGTCATATCCTCACGATTACAGTAATGAACCCTACAATCGCTTGCTACGTTCGCGTCTCATCCCGTCGCCAAAGAACTGACAGTCAGCGTGCTGAAATCGAACAATGGCTAGCTCGTCATGGGTTCGATCCAGGATCTGTTCTGTGGTTTGAGGATAAGGAAACAGGTAAAACATTGAAGCGAGAAGCGTTTGAACAACTGCAAGCCGCAATTTTTGAGGGGCGAGTTAAAACGGTGATCGTCTGGAAGCTCGATCGCATTTCTCGGTGCCTAAAAGAGGGCATCGCTACCTTGGCAAATTGGTGTGAGCGAGAAGTGCGGGTGGTTTCCGTGACTCAGCAGATTGACTTGAGTGGTGCCGTCGGTAGCATGATTGCCAGTGTCATGTTT
This sequence comes from Cyanobacteria bacterium FACHB-DQ100, assembly GCA_014695195.1. Taxonomy (NCBI): domain Bacteria; kingdom Bacillati; phylum Cyanobacteriota; species Cyanobacteria bacterium FACHB-DQ100. Next base: position 104,300 of record JACJNW010000006.1, read on the forward strand.
GGGTTGGCTGAAATTGAACTAGAGTACCGTCGAGAGCGGCAGGTCGCCGGAATTAAAGTTGCCAAAGAACGAGGTGTCTACAAAGGACGCCAAAAGGGAACAACGAAGGCAAAGCCTCAACGGGCAAGAGAACTCCGCGATCGTGGCTTGACGGCTGCGGAAATTGCTAACGCTCTCAACACGAGTGAACGCACTGTATTCCGTTATCTCAACCTCAGCTTAAGTTGAGGTGGCAGGCGCTAAGAGGATTGAAATTCTAGATTCAGTTGACTGGCGATCGAGACGACGATGCCCTTGTTTCGCAACTCGCCTAATGCTTTGTAGAGATTGCCATCACTCAATTCCCATCGCTCACAGAACGACTCGACAGCCATTGAGGGATTGAGCTGACCAGGAAAATCGATTTGCAGCGCCAAGAAGACATAATCACGATCGCTTGTGAGCAACTTCAAACTCCGTATGCGCAAAAGTTCTTCTCGATCGAGCAAATAGCCAGCAGTTGAGGAGGCAGAGGCAGATTGAGTCATAGATACTCAGTACTTTTGTACTTAAGTATTGTATAGGAACTTTTCCACTGGTAAGTCAAAATCAACAGGTGAGGGGAGAACTCTATATTGAAATGAAGCAAAGGTTAGGAACGCGATACAGGGGTTTTGTTGGCTTCTCGGTTGTAATGAATTCGTCGGGGTTTAATGCGATCACTGCTGCAATATTCAAGGTATCTAAACCGGATAACCCATAGGTGGAAGCTAATTCATAAGCGGATTGGGTCAACTGTTCTAGGCAGGTTGCCCTACCTCCTTAGGTTAGTAATGTACTACGTATACAGGATGCACCGCTGAAGCGACTAGAATTGAGAGCCTTGTCATCTAGGAGAACTATATTTAAGATTGTCTTTAGAATCTCTGTTACGTGGGTTGCAGAAGAAATACCTGAGTTCTTAAGTAAGTATTTTATGAATGGCGCAAGTGAAGTAATCGTTACATCTTTGCCTCTTGAGGGTTTATGCATTCTTGCTGTTGATGACGACCCAGACTCACTACTCCTGCTTACAGTTATTTTGGAGAGCCAGGGTGCAAAAGTTATCCCCGTAGCATCAGCTCACACCGCCTTAGAAGCGGTCAGACTAGAGCGACCAGATCTTTTAATTAGCGATATTGGAATGCCTGAAGAAGATGGCTTAGTTCTCATTAGAAACATTAGAGCGCTCAATAAGGCTCAAGGTGGTGCTATACCTGCAATCGCTCTTAGCGCTCTGGAGCCTGAGCTTTGTCAGCCACAGTGTTTAGCGGCAGGGTTTCAACACTATGTTGCTAAACCAGTTGACCCTGAAGATTTGATCGCAATAATCTTAGACATCCAAACTTTGCCATCGAAGCGGCTACAGAGCTTCGATTCAAAGCTTCAATCAGTCGCCTAATCCAAACCCAGAAGAAGCAAGTTTTATACGAGTACCTGCTGGTAGTCTGAACCATCTGGCATCACCACCCCCTTCATGAGAGCATCGGTGAAATTAGCATCGGTCACAACAGCATTGAACATAAACGCATTTACCAGATTCGCTTCGATCAAGACTGCCCCGATTAGAGAGGCATATCCAAACTGGGCTTCCGTCAGGTTGGCTTTCAGCAGGATGGCATGGCACAAGTTTGCTTCCGTAAAATTGACTCGAGCTAAATTCGCTTCCCGCAAATTTGCCTGGCTCAGATTCGCTCCACTCAAATTTGCTTCCACAAGATTTGCCTTGCTCAAATTAATCCCGGATAAATCCGCCCCAGCCAAATTTACGTGGGCCAGATTGATCCCTTCAAAATTTCGCTCTCCAGCGTCGTACTTTTGTAATAGTTCTTCTGCGTTCATTCTGGCTCCTCGTTAATTACAAACTTCATCGTCAAAACTGAATTATGAGAAGTAATAGCATATAACCTAAAAAACTCTTTCCATTCTCTAGGTAAAAAACAGTTTCTCAAGGCACTACTGAGATTCATCTGAGGTAGCCACGCTTGAAACTACGGCGGCTAGCTCAACTGGATCAATCGGCTTTGGAACGTGTCGCGCAAATCCTGTGAATACCAGTCCTGATGGCATTCCCTCTCGATCACTAGAGGTGAGAGCGATTGCTGGAATCTCTTTACCCCTATCTGTCTCCAATACCTTGACCTGCTGCATTAATAGATTGGCATTCGAGATAGCAGCGTCACTGACAAGGACATTTGGTTGAAACTGATTTAAGGCTTCAATAGCTTTCTGTGCTGATTCAACCGCAGTGACCGTAGCACCATAGCCTTCCAGAATGACGGTTAGCATTTCCCTCACATCAGGTTCGGGTTCGACAACTAGCAGTTGCAGACCCTTCAAAACCTGCTGAGTTTGGGCTAACTCCTCTGCTGGGATCAGTGTGCGGGATGGAGAGACACTGGTGGACACATCACTTGGTAGTGGCAACAGGACCGTGAATGTTGCTCCCCGTCCCTCGCCCTGGCTTTCCACATGCACGGTTCCCCCATGTAGCTCAACTAAGTGGCGAGCCAGCGCCAGTCCCAAACCTAGTCCTTGATGGGGACGTTGAGTACTTCCGTCTGCCTGACGAAATCGCTCAAAGACATGGGGGAGAAAGCTGGACTTGATGCCTTCTCCAGTATCTTGAATCTGAAGTTGAGCGCGATTACCAACACGGCCTAAGCGAATGCTGATTTGCCCCCCATCAGGAGTAAATTTAATAGCGTTTGAGAGCAAACTCCACGCAACCTGCTGTAAATAATTCGGGTCACCTCGTAGCGGTCCAACAGAAGGTTCTAGATGAACTGCTAGCTCAATCGATTTCGCCTCAATTGCCAACCGCAACGAGACGATCGCCGTTTCGATAATCGACGTCAGATCCACCCAAACGGGGTTGAGTTGTAATTTCCCTGTCACGATTCGAGCCGTGGTGAGCAGATCATAAATAATCTGGACTTGGGCTTTGGCATTGCGCTCAACTGCTTCCAGTGCCTGTTGTGCGGTTCGCTCATTTAGGCGCTGTCGCCGCAAAATGTTTGCCCATCCCAAAATTGCGTTCGAGGGGGTTCTCAACTCATGAGAGAGGGCCATCAGAAATTGGTCTTTTAAGCGATCGGCTTCCATTGCACGCTGGTGCAGTTGGGCATTATCAATAGAGATCGCCGCACGGTTTGCCAAGTCAGCCGTTAACATCAGATCGGTCTGACTATAGCGACGCTCTGAGTCGGAAACAGCAAGTAAGAACGTCCCAAAAATGCGATCCCGCGCCTTCAGCGGTAAAACGATGATGGACTGAACAGCAAGCTGGCGATAGAGTTCTCGCAACTGCTGGTCCTGAACAAGGGATCGAGCTACAACATCAGACCACTGAACAACCAGCTGAGGCAGTCCGGTTTGCAGCACTCGGACAAGTAGGCAGCTAGAACGAGCAACACTGGACTGGCAATACCGCCCCAACTGATCAACCAAAGATTGCTTTTCAGGCTGGTGGTGAAGCGATACAACAGGCTGGAGCCGCCCATCTTCCTCAAGCTTATGAATCAGGCAAAAGTCAGATAGGAAGGGGACTGTCAGTTGGGCAACATGGGCAAGTGTCGTGTGATAGTCGAGTGAAGAAGATAAGACAGCGCTGGCTTCGCACAAGAAAGCATAGCGTTGCTCGGCTTGCTCTGCTCGAATGCGAGCGGCTTGTGCCTCAATGAGTAATTGATTACGCTCTTGCTCAATGCACTTTCGCGCCGTAACGTCTTGAAAGAAAACTGCCACCCCCTCGGCATAGGGGTAGAGGGTATTTTGAAACCAGCAATCTAAAAAGGGAGAATAATCTTCAAAGCTAATGGCGGACCGTGTTCGAGCCACCTCTTGGCATTGACGATAAAACTCAGAATCGATCGCTTCTGGAAAAACATCCCCCATGCTTCTACCAATCAATTCTGACTGCGTTTTCCCCAGCAACTCCTCGGCTTTTGGGTTGACATAGGTATAGCGCCACTCGCGATCATAAGCACAAAACCCATCAGTAATGCTCTCGAAGATTTGAGCGAGTCGCTCATTGGTCGCCTTTAGCGCAACTTCTAATTGTTGCTGCTTTGTCGTTTGAGCAGCAAGTTTAGTATTGAGGCGAGTTAAGGCAGTCGCTCTTTCTTCCACCTGGCTCTGCAGGTTGGTGCAGGTCTCCTGCATCTTCAATTCAGCTTGCTTGCGAACCGTGATGTCTTGATAGAGCACTACTAATCCTGCGGCGGAAGGGTAGGCATGAATCTCAAACCAGACATCGAGCGGTGCGTAGAATTCTTGGAAGTAGATTGAACGTTGCTCGGTGAGCGCTCGCTGGTACTCTCGATAGAAGTTGGTTTCAACCGCTTCTGGATAAAGCTCCCATACACATTGTCCTAACAGGGCTTGGGGAGTCTGACCAAGGATTTCGGCACCTCGCTGATTGACAAAAATAAAACGCCACTCGCGGTCAAATGCGACAATCCCATCGGTAATCGTATCGAGAATGCTATTCATCTGCTATCGCCGTTCCAGTCCCTCGTTACACTTTAGACAAGCAGCATGATTGAAGGCAAGCCGCCAATGCTCCTAACAACCGTCAGAATCTTGACTAAAGTCCCCACTCTTTGAGCAAGAAGCCACTCAAGCCTTAATCTTTATCGCAATTTCTCCAAGAGGATATATTCAGCACTGGTCAAGGGTCATCTCCATTGCGAGGTAAAACAATTCAATTACGATTAGCAAACCATTTCTCTACCAGCCTCACGAATACTTTATTCAATGGATGAAGCTAAACTATTCTTTAGATAGTGGACATAGCGGAAGTTCAGATCACCTGGTAGTAAAGAATACAAACTTGCTTTAATTCACGGGTTGAAGGAGCATTCCAACCGCTCACTAGACCTATCGTGCAGCAGCGACAAAGCTAGAGAATTGGAGGAGGCTCCTCTCGTGACTACCTAGAACCAAGAATTTCACTTAGAAAGAATTACGAATCGATAGCTGTGTAACTGCTCCCAAGCGGGAGGGTGTACCGTGCTTTGTAATGAACCTTTGGGTTGCTTCCACTAAGCTAAATTGCCTCACTTGTTCCGTAAGAGAGCAAACATAACATGTCGTCACCTTCTCAATACCCAATTCTCTTAGCTGAGGATAATCCAAACGATCTGTTGTTCATAAAACGGGCGATCGACCGTGGGAGCCTACCAGTCATCCTCTACCACGTGGTCAATGGGGAGGAGGCCGTCAGTTATTTGAAGGGAGAGGGGCAGTATGGGGATCGCGAGCGCTACCCCTTACCCAGCTTAGTCATCTCCAATATGAAAATGCCTCGGATGAATGGGTTGCAACTCTTGCAATGGATTCGGCAGCGATCGGCGTGGAGAGATTTGCCTGTAGTTGTGCTGAGCAGTTCTGGAGATCCAGGGGAGGTTGGGCAGTTTGAGCGACTGGGCGCAAATTCGTATTTTGTTAAGCCTGTTGATCTCAACGATTTAGTAACCACCCTTCAACAAGTCATCGCCTTCTTACCCCCACTGGGTTAGAGGGTCGGCTTTTAAGCTTAGCGTTAGCATATGAAGGTGTTAACTACAGCCTGCTTGTTGCGATCATTCAACAGATTCACTTAAGAGTAGTCTGCTAATGACTGGTTGCTCAAGTAGTCCTGCTTCAGGAGGAGGCTAGACAATGTCAGGAGCAAGACGGATATTACTGTCTCGCTATGGTATCTCTGTACTGGTAAGCTTACTAGCGTTACTGATCCGGTTTCTGCTAGTGCCAGTGCTCGGCTATGAAGCACCGCTATTGGTCTTCATCATGCCTGTCATGTTTGCGGCCTGGTATGGTGGACTAGGTCCAGGGTTACTGGCAACGGCCTTAAGCGCTCTGGTTGGCACCTACTTTTTTGTCCAACCTTTATATAGCCTCAGTGTTACCGGGATAGCAAACGGAGTGCGGATTGCGATCTTCCTGACCGAAGGGGTGATGATTAGCTATCTCAGTCAGGCCCTTATCACATCTAAGCAGCGGAGTGAGAAAACAACCCTGGCATTGGGGGAGAGCGAGGAAAACTATCGCCTACTTGTAGAGGGGGTGCAAGACTACGCCATCTTCCTACTTGACCCCAATGGCAAAATTACAACCTGGAATACAGGAGCAGAGCAGGTCGAAGGTTACTCTACCTCTGAGGTGTTAGGTAGGCATTTTTCATTATTATTTCCACCAGAAGCCCTTGAGCAGCACCAGCCAGAGCAGGAGTTACAGATTGCTACTACAGAAGGTCAATATAAGGGACAGGGCTGGCGGCGACGAAAGGATGGGTCGTTATTCTGGGCAGATGTGGTATTGAGTGCCTTACGAGACAAGCAGGGTAATTTGCGGGGTTTTTCAAAGGTCACACGCGATGTTACCGATCGCAAGGCAGTAGTAGATGCATTACAAGAGAACGAACAACGATTTGTTACTTTAGCTCAAGCCTCTCCGGCTGTCATTTTCCAATTTAATGCAGCGAATGAGTGTATCTATATCAATTCCCGTTGGAGTGAGTTAACAGGTTATTCGGAGGCATCTGCTTTGGGAATGGGCTGGGTAAAAACTTTCCACCCGAACGACAGCGATCGCTTGGTGCGAGAATGGCTACAGTGGACACAGAATGCTCGTCAACATAGTATTTACCAGAACGAGGGCAGAATTGTATGTCTAGACGGTAGTATCCTCTGGTACTACATTCAAGCGCTTCCACTGATTGAGGCTAGCTCTGTGAAGGGGTATATTGGCGTCTTGATTGATGTCACTCAGCGCAAACAAGCCGAGCAAGCAATTCTGAGTTTAAACCGAGAACTCCAGCGGCAGTTAGCGGAGTCTAAAACACTATTAGACGTTCTCCCCGTTGGTGTTGGTATTGCTGAAGACCCCCAGTGTGAAAAGATTCGGGTCAACTCAGCCTTTGCTCAAATGTTAGCGATCGCTCCGACTGGAAATGCGTCTTTAAGTGCACCAGAGGGCGAGCGCCCCACAAACTTTAAGGTTTACCAGAACCACCAAGAACTTGCTCCTGAAGGACTACCCTTGCAACGTGCAGCGGCAGAGGGTATTGAAATTCGCGATCTTGAGCTTGACATTGTTTGGAACGATGGCACCACCCTAACGCTATTAGAGTATGCTGCCCCGCTCTTTGATGAGCATGGACAAACGAGAGGCAGTATCGGTGCATTTTTGGATATCACAGTTCGTAAGCAAGCCGAAGAGACACTACGCAAGGCTTTAAGTGACCTAGCTAATGTCAAATTTGCCCTCGATCAGGCGGCAATTTTAGCCATTACTGATGCTCAAGGAACGATTACTGAAGTCAACGATAAATTCTGTGAACTCTCCAAATTCTCTAGGGAGGAACTGGTTGGGCAAAATCACCGCATTATTAACTCGGGCTATCATCCCAAAGAATTTTTCCGGAATCTTTGGGCAACGATTACTAAGGGCGAAGTGTGGCATGGCGAGATCAAAAATCGCGCCAAAGATGGCACCTACTATTGGGTAGACACAACCATTGTTCCCTTGCTTGACGAGTTTGACAAACCTATCCAATACCTTGCCGTACGGTTTGATATCACTACCCGCAAGCAGGCAGAAGAAGCCTTAGCCAAAGAGACAGCCAATAGTGATTTAGAGCGCAAACGCTTACGGGCTGTTCTCGACATTCTGCCAGTCGGCGTGTTCATTGCAGATACAAACGGGCATCTCCTTGATATGAATCCAGCGGCTCGCACACTTTGGGGAGAAGAAGCCCCGTTGCTAAACTCAATAGATGAGTACCGGGAATACAAGGGGTGGTGGTCCGGAACCAACCGGCGTCTCTCTAGCCAAGACTGGCCGCTGGCCCGCACTTTACGGGAGGGACGAACCTTCTTGAATGAAGAGATTGAAATTGAGACGTTTGACGGTCAGCGTAAGACAATTTTGAATTCAACCATTCCCATTCAAGATGGAGCCGGGACAATTTCCAGTGCAGTGGCAGTCAACGTTGATATCACCCGACGCAAACAGACAGAGGAATCCCTGCGTCGCACAGTTCAACGATTGGAAACCTTACAACAGATCGATCGCGCCATTTTAGAAGCTACCTCATCCGCAGCCATTGCTGACTCTGCCCTGCAACGGCTTAATCAGGTGATTGCGTATCAGCAGGCAGGAGTTGTGCTATTCAATTTTGAGGCTCAGGAAGCTCAAGTGCTGGCAGGAAAGGTTGACTCGACAGCGGCAGGTTCCGTCTTGCCCATTACCTCACTCTCACCAATCGAGAGCTTGCAGTATCGGGAAACAGTGCGCTACATCGAAGATTTGGGCAGCATGCTTCAGCGTCCTCCCATGTTGGAGTATCAGTTTACGCAAGGAACCCGTAGCGTCCTGATTGTGGCCCTGTTGGTAGAGAGAAATTTGATCGGAGATTTGTATTTATTTGCTGAGGCACCTGCTGCTTTCAATGCCGAGCATCGGGCGATCTCCCAGGAAATTGCCAATCAGCTTGCCGTTGCGATTCAACAAGCCCGGTTGCGAGAACAACTGCAACAGTATACGGCTGAACTGGAACAACGGGTAGAAGCGCGAACCACCGAACTTCAGGACGCAAATGAAGCGCTGCAAGCCTTTACCTATTCGGTATCCCATGACCTACGTGCCCCCCTGCGCTCGATGGAGGGATTAGGGACGATTCTGCTGGAGGATTATGGCGATCGTCTCGACGAGGATGGGCAGGAATATACGAGGCGGATTGTGCAAGCGGCTCAAGAAATGGACACCTTGATTTTGAACCTACTGGACTACAGCCGCCTCAGTCGGGCAGATATTCAACTACAGGCACTGGATCTCAATCGGGTAGTCGCAAAAGTCGTAGCCCACCTCCAAGATGACATTGCTGCTAAGCGCGCTCAAGTTAAGGTTGAGCCAGATCTCCCCAACGTTATGGGGCATTACATCACCCTCAGCCAAATTCTCACCAACTTACTGACCAATGCACTGAAATTTACTCACCGCGATCGCCAACCCCAAATTCATCTTTGGGTGGAAGAACGATTCGATGGAACAGCCGAGTGGGTACGGTTATGGGTGGAAGATAATGGTATCGGCATTGAACCTAGATTTCAGGAGCAAATCTTTCAGGTGTTTGAGCGTTTGCATAGTGCCGAGACCTATCCAGGTACAGGCATTGGGCTGGCGATCGTTCGCAAAGGAGTCGAACGGATGGACGGGCGAGTTGGCGTCGAATCACAGCCAGGGCAAGGTAGCCGATTCTGGATCGAGTTACGCAAGCCACCTGCATAATTTGAAAGAAATACGTATTTCATCCCTATGCGAATTCTGGTAGCTGACGACAATCCCAATCAACGACTTCTTATTATTCGAGAACTGAAAAAAGAATTTTCAGGGCTACAGACTCAAGAAATTGTCGATGAAAACACATTTGAGCAAGCGCTAGCGGACAATCGATTTGACGTAGCAATTATCGATTATCAATTGCTGTGGACTACTGGACTAGACTTGCTGCATCGGTTAAAGCGGCGCTCGCCTGATGGTCCAGTCATCATGTTTACCGATACTGCTAATCAAGAAATTGCCGTTGAAGCCATGAAGGCAGGTTTAGATGACTACATTTTGAAGTCATCTAAAAATTATGTGCGTTTGCGGGCATCTGCAAGGGCAGCTGTAGAACGAGCTGGAGCCAGGCAGAGAGCCGCTCTATTAGAGATTCGTTACCAATCATTGCTAGAGCAACTGAGTATTGGAGTGTTTCGGGCAACGAGCGACCGCCGTTTAATTGAAGCGAATCGCGCCTTTCTTCAACTATTTCAAATTAATTCTCTCGCAGACGAATCGACTAGCCAGTTCACCGAACAGTTGTCAGAAGCCACAGACCTTTCACCCGGGCAGAAGCGAGAGCGAGAATTGCAGTTGACCAACAAGGCGGGCGACCCGCTTTGGATTCGTTTGGTTGAAACCCTCAGTTCTATCACTGGAGAAGCAGTCATTAATGGGTTAGTGGAAGACATTACAGAACTCAAACGTTATGCCGATCGACTACAAACTATCCAGGAGGAAGAGCGGCAGCGCTATACTGAGCAGCTTGAGCAGGAGGTGAGCCGTCGTACCCAAGAGCTAGAAGAAGCAAATTGCGACTTGGAAGCGTTTGCATACTCGGTGTCTCACGACCTACGAGAGCCGCTGCGTGCAGTACGCGGGTATGCTCAAATTCTATTGGAGGATTTCTCCAGCGGATTAGATGCAACCGGTCAGGCGTACGCTGCTCAAATTCGGGATAACACCGATCTGATCGATGAGATACTCCAGGGGTTGTTGTCTTACAATCGGCTGAGCCGAATGACGTTAGCACCGCAAGCGATCGAGCTCAACACTATTGTGAGAGAACTTCTCTCTCAGCTTGAAATTCAGTTACGACAAGCTCACGTCATTGTCGAAGAACCCTTGCCCACTGCAATAGGACACTACCTAACGGTGAAGCAGGCAATCACCAATTTAATCACCAATGCCCTTAAGTTCGTGGCTCCAGGCGTACAACCTCAAATCCGAATTTGGAGTGAGCGCCGCGATCAGTTTGTTCGTTTATGGGTTGAGGATAATGGCATTGGCATTGCTCCTCAATACTACGACCAGATTTTTCGTATTTTTGAGCGTCTCCATGGCGTGGAAAGCTACCCAGGTACAGGCATTGGGTTAGCGATCGTCCAGCGCGGACTAGAACGAATGGGTGGACGAGCCGGCGTTGAATCCCAAGTCGGTCAAGGCAGCCGCTTTTGGATTGAGCTACCCGCGTTTGAAGAAGGTGCAATTCAAGGTTAGTCATGAAGCAGAAATTCAGAAAACAATTTATCTTTGTCTTGAGAGGCTTTACTGAATCGTGAACGTAGACCCCTAGTAGCAAAAAAGACAGGCTTGGGACCGGCGGTACTGGAACTTCTGTATCTCAGCTAGCAGAAAAATTCAAGTCAAACTGATATATTTTCTATCTCTATCCAAAGATAGTTGCAACGCATCAATATTTATTATTTTTCTTCGAGAAGTATCAGCATTAGATAAACTGGCAATGCTCAATGCTGATCGATGCCCGAATCATTTGAGTACTACCTAGTATTATTCTTGATCCTGCGATTTCGCACGTGCCTCTAACGGTTCCAACGGTTTCGGCTCTTGGATCGCTAGCCGTAAATGTTCATCACGTTTTACCCCTCTCAATGCATTTACAAATTAAGAGCAGGCTTGAAGGAACCGGATGATTCACTTTTTGCTGATTGATGACAACCCGAACGATCGCACTTTCATTGTGCGGGAACTGGAGCGAGAATTTCCTGACCATAGGGTCAGCCATATCGCCGATGGTGCTAGTTTTGAACAGGCCTTAACGGATAGAAGCTTTAATTTTGTCGTCACGGACTATCGTCTCCGCTGGAGCGATGGATTGACCATTCTACGCAAAGTTCGAGACTGTAATCCCAACTGCCCGGTCATCATGTTTACTGACAGTGGGACTCAGGAAATTGCCGTCGCAGCGATGAAGGCCGGATTGGATGATTACCTGCTCAAGTCTTCTAAACAATTTGTCCGGTTACCGATTGCCATTCGGGCTGCCTTTGATCGTAGACAAATAGAGGCAGAACGGGATCAACTGCTGGAACGGGAACGGGCTGCACGGGTTGAGGCGGAAGCCCAAAAAAAGCGCGCTACTTTCTTAGCGGAAGCGAGCCAAATGCTAGTGTCTTCACTGGACTACCGCCAAGTGCTGACCAGTATCGCTTACATGGCAATTCCTGCCTTCGCCGACTGGTGCTTTGTTGATATTGTCGAAAATACGGTTGTAGATTTCACCAAACCTGTTGTTGCAGCAGTTACACCAGACCTAGAGGCATTGGTGCTCCAACTACGGCAACACTACCCACCCGCTCCGGATGCACCTCACGGCCCTGCTCGGGTCCTGCGAACTGGAACCCCAGAATTAGCATCTGACATTCCTGAAACGATGCTCCTCAAAATCGCTCAAGACGAGGAACACTTAAGGCTGCTGCGTCAGCTTCAAGCGAAATCTTATATGACAGTTCCAATGAACGTAGGAGATCGCACCCTCGGCACGATTACTTTTGCCTCTGGTAGGGAAGATCGCCAATATAGTCAGGCAGACTTGGAGATGGCGTTAGAGCTGGGTTATCGAGCGGCACTCGCGCTCGATCATGCTCGGCTATATCAGGAGGCTCAGGAAGCGAATCGCATCAAGGATGAGTTTCTAGCGATCGTGTCTCATGAGCTTCGCACCCCGTTAAATGCATTGTTGGGCTGGGCACAAATGCTTCGCGGCCGCAAGCTGGATGAGGCAACAGCAGCAAAGGCGCTGGAAACGATCGAGCGCAATGCCAAACTTCAAAGCAAGCTCATTGACGATATCCTTGACATTTCCCGCATTGTCCAAAATCGAATTCGTCTTAATCAGATTGCGGTTCACTTGGTGCCGGTGATCAACGAAGTGCTAGAAGATGTACGTCCTCTGGCCACGGCCAAGGCAATTGAGATTGAATCGATCTTTGATCCATCGGTTGGGCTAGTAACCGGAGATCCAGAACGGTTGCAACAGATTATTTGGAATCTGCTTTCCAACGCCATTAAATTCACTGCTCAAGGTGGACGTGTTGTAGTGCAATTATCTCAAGTTGACAACCAAGCTCAAATCATCATCAGCGACACTGGACAGGGAATCTCTGCTGATTTTCTCCCTTACGTATTCGATCGCTTCCGTCAAGGCGTTCACACCACAACTCGGAAACATGGGGGACTAGGATTAGGGCTGGCGATCGTCCGACATTTAGTTGAGATGCAGGGCGGTAGGGTGTTTGCAAACAGTGATGGGGAGGGATTAGGGGCAACCTTTACCGTGCAATTGCCGATTCGAGAGTTGCAGTTGAGTACACAACCTGAGCCAGAAAGGCTAGGCACTACGGCTGGACTTCCCATGATGACCAACTTGCGAGTCCTTGTCGTCGATGATGACCAAGACACGCTTGATCTCACGTCCTTTGTCTTAGAGGAGTGTCAGGCTGAAGTTAAAACCGCAACCTCTGTGGGTGCTGCATTAGCTGTGTTCTCTCAGTTCAACCCCCATGTTCTAGTCAGTGACATTGGCATGCCTGAGCAGGATGGCTACAATCTCATTCGGAAAGTTCGGCAACTGGAACCTGACCCAAATAATGCGATTCCGGCAATCGCGTTGACCGCGTTTGCGAAAGCAGAAGATCAACAACAAGCGCTCTCGGCTGGATTTCAACGCCATATGGCCAAGCCTGTTAATCCGTACGATCTCGTTGCGATGATTAGTAGCCTGATCAGTTAAGCCAGCTTTATCTTTTCTCAGGATTCTCCAGATTAGATTCAGACGTTGCTAAATAGACAATTGAACGTATTGTATAAAGAGGTGTTTTTGACAAGCGGTTGTACTGTGTCTTCTGAAGAACGCTTCCACATTCTGGTCGTTGATGATTTATTCGATAACGTTCTGCTACTGCAAATGTTATTGGAGGATGAGGGGTATGAGGTGGAAACCGCTGAGAGCGGAACTCTTGCCCTGGAAAAGATCGCAGCGAATCCACCTGATTTATTGCTGCTCGATGTCATGATGCCTGACATGAATGGGTATGAGGTGACGCGTCGAATCCGAGAAAATCCAGCATTGCCCGACTTTCCCATCCTGCTCATTTCGGCCCACGAGCAGGACAATGCAGTTCAAGGACTCGATTTGGGCGCGAACGACTTTATTCGCAAGCCGTTTGACTTTGATGAACTGTTCGCCAGAGTGCGGGCTTTCTTAAGATCTAAACCACAAACTGCACCGTCTCGAACGGTATTAGTCGTCGAGGATAGCCCCTTTGATGCACTCCATCTCGAGCGAGTCTTTCGCCAACTCAAGCTCACGCTTGTGATCCAGCAAGTTTGCCGAGCAGAAGATGCAATGAACTATTTGAGGGGTGAAGGGACTTATGCCGCTCGGTCTCGCTATCCACTACCTGACCTTTTGGTCCTCGACTTGAAGTTGCCCGGAATGCCAGGTCTCGATTTCCTTCAGTGGCTGCGGCAACAACCTGACCTAGAGCAATTACCGGTGATCGCCATGACGGGTTACGGCAATCGAGACTTATCACAAGCGTACGAGCTAGGTATCAACTTCTACTTACTGAAACCCGTTGAGGTCAGCACCCTCACTGCCGCTTTGCAAAAGCTCAGCTTAGTGTAACTTGAACGATAAGCTGAGCCGTTTCCAATCTGAAGATTGGCGGCCTCAAGTGTGTACCGCCTGTTCATGTGCTGCGTATGCTCTAACTAGAGAGCTAAAGACGGGAATCCCTCCAGCCATTAATGAGCTTTGAGTATCAATAGCATCGTTTAAGCGTCTAGGCTCAACACGAGGGCAGGGCTGTTTCATTGTCAGAAATAGAAATTCAGACCCTCGATTCTCTCGTTCAGCGTTCTTAAAATTTCTGCACTTCACAAACGATTGCCTCTTCCGGATATCTCCTGGTGACAATGAAACAGCCCTGCCCTTGATCACTTATGGCACAAGCCCAGCGTTCGCCGCCAACCGAGGAAAGGCGATCGAACCTGTTCTTGAAAACAACAAGGATCTATCCAGCCGCCCGGACATGGACGGGGCGCGGATTCTGGCAAGTCAGATTCAAGTATTGAACGCCATCTTTAATCGCTATGCTCAAATCCCGATCGTAGTGCTAGACAAGAACCCACAAGTGGCAGAAGCCTCGATGCACGTAGCTTTAAGGGCACAAGGCGAATGCAGAAAATCGATCGCGACGCTGAATGAGTTACGCAATCCAAGAAAAACCACGTTTATCAAGAAAAATATCGAGCGCCAGCAAAACAATCTAGTAGCCACTGGTCACGCCCTCGATCAACCCGAACAATTAGGAGAAGCGCAAAATGCCCCATTGGACACCAGAAGCGAGATAGAAACAAGCAGAGCTTATTAGACAGTGGCGACCGTGGGAGTCGAGTACGGGGGCAATTACGCCGGAGGGTAAAGCGATCACCGCTCAGAACTCACTTAAGCACGGGTGGCATACGGCGGAAATGATTGCGATCCGAAAGCGCATGAACGAAATCATCAAGGAGCGCCAAGCGATCGAGAGCCGCATCCCATGGGAAGAATTAGGGCTTTAACGGTTTGCTGTCAAACTGTTTGAGTATTTTTCGGTGTTCATATTGCGGGCAAACCCTCGGCTATGCGCGATTGTGCCCAGCTTTTTTGCTGCAAGCAAGTCAAGTTACCTTAAACACAACTCTAGTTACCTCAAGTTCGAAAATGGGTAACTCCTGAAATCTAGCCAAATTAAGGCTTTTTATCATCAGTTGCCTAAGTTACCTAAGTTAACCTGAGTTCGGGTTAAGCCGGAAACAGGAGATTGCGGTCGAGGGCAATCGATGGCTTCTTTGGCTGATGGCAGTAGGCAATCAATCCGCCCAGGATGTTCACAAAGCAATTGACTGGAGAGCGATGCCGTGAATGCTCGATCTGCGAGATGTTCTTCAACTGGTCGATGATCGTTTCGATAATGGAGCGGTGACGCAACATCAACCGGTCATTCAACAGCATCAATCGCTGTTTCATGTTGCGCTTGAGTTTGGTGATGAGCTGAATGCCTGCACTTTTGAGCAGTTGTTTGGCGAGTTTTTGCGAGACATAGCCTTTGTCGGCGAACACCTTGCCGAATAACTGCTGTAACAACTTCGGGACGGGAGCACGGTCATCAGTGTTGCCCGGAGTCAGCACGATGTTGAGCAACTCACCTCGGTCATTCACCACCAGATGCAGTTTGAAGCCAAAGAACCAATCGAGCGAGGTTTTGCCGCGTGCAGCAACGTTCTCGAACACCTGGTTGCGCTCAATGCGACGGTTGTGGCAGACACTCAATGAGGTAGAGTCCATGAAGCTGATGCCGCTGCACGACCCGAAACACGAGCGCAAGTAGGCGCACATCGGCACGAGCGTCCCTGGAATCCATTCGATGAAGCGCTGGTAGCTGACTAAGCCTGGAAAGTCAGATGCCCACTCGGTCTGCACTTTCTCTTGATAATAGGCTTTGAAGTTGCGATAGCACGACTGATGAAACACTATCAGAATCGTCATAATCTCGCTCAAGCTCAGCCTGCGAGGGCGATTGCGAAGCTGAAGTCCACAGCCTAGAAGCTGCTGCTTCCAGTGCGGCTCAAAGGTGTTGCAGAAATCGTCGACGGAGCAAAACAGTTCTTCTAGACTAAGCATGAGGGCAAACTGGGCTTGAGATTTTAGCATTTTCAGCCTATCGGGTTTGCCCCTTTCTTGTCTCAATCCTTATCCCGAACTCAGGTTAAGTTACTTGAAAAAGAGACAATAAAATAAGTAACTCCAACACCAATAACGACCCTTACTACCCTGGAGTAGTAGGCTGGCATGATTCCCGGTATACCGCTTATTGAGAACTCTGTAACCTATACGTTGTAGGCTTTCTCTCGTTTTACTGTTTTCTTTGGGGTAGTAGGGGTATTAGAGGCTTGCAGCCTCTAATACCCCTCTTCTCCTATAAAGACTTCATTAAACACATGTTTTCTCAGGATTTTCAGTCCGCTGCACCTAATTTCCCGAAAGAAATAAAATACTGTTTTTCAACATCTGATTAGCCAAAGACTATTAATCAAACATCAGTTTGGGTATCAGAAGGGTCTAGATTGCCGTCCTAAAATTCACACTACACATTGGCTATCAGAATTTATTGCTTTCCTTCAAACGAAAGAGGTCGCTCGTCTAAACCAGTTTATTAAAATTTTCTAAAAAGAGCTCATGTTCTCCCCCTTCCTGGATCGGTAACAATTTCGGTTACATCAAATAGGTTTGCATCTCAAATTCCCACTGCACAAAGCTTTCAGAAAATCTATAGAGGTCTGCAAAACCTCCACCCCCAGTTCGAATCTGGGTGCCGCCTTCAAGAATTTCAAGCTCTAGAACCCAGTTCTAGAGCCTTTTAAATAAGTTAAGTTGTGCCATCAGATTGTGCCAATAGGTCAGCCGTTGTGATTTCACAAGTACGATGGTCGGGTCTTTACTATGAGCTATGCTTACCGCTGTATCTACCCTGAGAGGGATAGGCAGGGTTAGAGTCAATCAGATTTAATAAAACATCCATATGGGCATACGGCAGCATCTCAATGAAGCGTGATAAGACAGGCAAATTTATTCAAGCTTGGGATGGAGAACAAAAACACGCAGTCAAGCTATCTCTGACGAGAACTGCTTGGCAACGATTGCAGCAGCAGGCAGGAGAATTAGGCATTTCTCGTTCTGAATTGGTAGAGCATTATGCACGTCACTCGCACTATTGTTTTGCCGGAAGTAATACAGTAGATGATTGCAACACTGAGGCAAGTCGCCTACCCACTGTAGCAATGCAAAGCGTTGATCCAGGTTCTGATCAGTTGCTCATAGGACGTATATTTGCACTACAAGAAAGAAATATACGGTTACAAGAACAGATTGTTAAACTTCAGCAAACCGTCGAGAAACTTCGATCGCAACAGCAACAGGCAGATGCTCAAATCAATGAACGGAAGTGGCTAGAAGCAGCGCTCAATTTGCTGCCGACTCCGCTGATGATGGTTGATCCACAACAAATGCGAGTCACTTTCTCGAATCAGGCAGCAAATGCAATCGCAGGCGTGAATATTGCCGAGGAGGTCGGAGCAGTCTACAACGCAGACTATCATTGCACCGATGAGTTAGGGAGGTTTCTCCCGCCTGAGCAGATACCAGCTATTCGAGCTGCGCGGGGCGAGAAAATCGCTGGAACTGAAATCAACTGGCACACTCCCGTTGGCGTTTTTCCGCTCCTAGTCTACGCAGATACATTGCCTGCGATGTACGATCGACCCCCAACAAGTGTGGTTGTCTTTCAGGATATTCGCGAACGGAAGCAGATCGAGGCACAACTCAAAGAAAGCCAGCGTTTTATTCAGCAAGTTGCCGATGCGATACCCGGAGTTCTCTATATCTACGACTTGATTGAGCAGCGCAATGTTTATGCCAATCGCCAAGTCGGTGAAATTTTGGGATACACGATCGAGCAGGTTCAGGCAATGGGCAATCAATTGTTTCCATTGCTGATGCATCCCGATGATCTTGCAACGTTGCCTGCTCATCTGGAACGTTTCAATCAGGCACAAGATGGAGATGTAATAGAACGAGAATACCGAATGCGTCATGCAGATGGAGAATGGCGCTGGTTGTGGAGCCGTGATCAGGTCTTTTCTCGCACTCAAGCTGGCGCACCGCATCAAGTTCTAGGAATCTCGCACGATATTACGGATAGCAAACAAGCTGAATTGAAGCTGAAACAAGCCGAGGAAAGCCTTCAGCTTGCTCTGACTTCTGCAGGGATGGTTGCTTGGGATATGGATTTGCAAACCCATCAGGTAGTTTGCTCTCCAAACGCCCTTGAAGTTTGGGGAGTGCAAGCAGGGACGGCAGAAGACTTTTTCCGCAATGTTCACCCAGACGATCAAGACAGTTTAATTCAAGCATTAGCGCAAGCGATCGCTGGAAAAGAAGATTACTTTCATGAATACCGAGTGCTGAGTCCTGATCAAACCGTTCGCTGGTTGAGCAGCCAGGGGCGAGTTTATTTCAACCACGCGGGTCAAGCAATCCGAATGGTCGGGGTCACAACGGATATTAGCGATGCGAAGCACCGCGAAGCGGAACGCATTTGCGGTGAGAATGAACGCAAGCAAGCTGAAATCGCAGCAGCTCGATCGGCAGAGCGCACAGTTCGTCTGCAAAGTGTTACCGCCGCTCTTTCTGAAGCATTGACTCCCTGTGATGTGGCAACTGTGATTGTTAAACAAGCATTAGCTGCGCTGGGAGCTTGTCGCGGCTTGGTCATGCTGCTCAGCACCGATCAAAAGGAACTGGAACTAATTCGATCAATTGGATATTCTCCTGATGCTTTGTCAGAATGGCGACGATTTCCTGTCACGGCAGCTGTACCGCTTGCTCATGTGATTCACACTCGAACTCCTGTTTTCCTGCAATCTATCGCTGAAGCAACTACCACGTATCCTCAAGTTGCGGCTTTGCAGAACAAGATTTCATCAGGCGCGATCGCGGCAATTCCACTCATCGCTGAGGATCAGGTGCTCGGTGTGCTGGGAATTGGATTTACGGAGGCACATCCCATTTGCGAAGAGGATCGGGCATTTATGCTCGCATTAGCTCGCCAATGTGCTCAAGCGATTCGGCGATCGCAGCTTTATCAAGCAGAACAAGAAGCGCGAGCCAGCGCAGAAGCGAGCGAGAGCCGTCTCCGGTTTATGGCAGAAGCGATTCCACAGATGGTCTGGGTTGCTCAAGCGAATGGTTTTACCGAATACTACAATCAGCGGTGGTTTGAGTACACAGGCTTGACTTTAGAAGAAAGCCAAAATGCGAATGGCAGCTTTCGTCATCCGGATGATCACGATCGCTTTATCCAAGCCTGGATCAAAGCCGTGACCAACAAGGAGATTTTTCAAGCCGAGCAGCGAATCAAACGAGCGGATGGCATCTATCGCTGGCATCTATCACGGGCATATCCGATGTTAGATGAAACCGGTGAAATTGTGAAATGGTTTGGCTCCTGCACCGATATTGATAATTGGAAGCGAATAGAGCAAACCCAACGGTTTCTTGCTCAGGCTTCCCAAACCTTTGCAGAAGCAAATTTGGACTTGCAAGCTGTTTTGGACACGGTGACTCGGCTGGCCAGTGAATTCACTCAGGATGTCTGCGTTCTAAATCTGCTTGCTGATGATGGGCAATTCCTTGAACACGCCTCGTTTTATCATCCTGATTTGGAGGTTCGATCGTTTGTTGGAGAATTACTAGAGCAATATCCGCGCCGCATCACCGAAGGAATTGGGGGACGCGTGGCGCGAACAGGAGAACCTTTGTTAATGGCTGTGACTTCGCAAGAAGAATTGAGTGCTGCGATTCAACCAGAGTATCGCCTTTACCTAGAGCGCTTTCAGGTTTGCAGTGTTTTGCTGGTGCCTTTAAAGGTACAAGGAGGAACTATCGGGGTGTTGAGCCTCACCCGTCATTCTCCTGCTGATCCTCACACACAAGATGATTTAAGTCTGTTTCAGGATTTGGCAGATCGAGCAGCGATGGCGATCGCCAATGCAAGGCTGTATCAACAGGCAGAACAAGCCCGTCAGCGAGCGGAACGAAATGCCGATCGCACCGCTCGGCTTCAATCCGTGACGGCTGCTCTCTCAGAATCACTAACTCCAGTTCAAGTGGCAGAAGTCATTGCTCAACAAACCGTTGGAGTGGTCAACGCCGCCTCAGTTTTAGTCGCGCTGATCACGCCGCAGGGTAATGAGTTGGAGATTATTCACTCATTGGGCGAGAAAGCAGAGATTCCTTCCGAATGGAGACGCTTTTCACTGGCACTAAGGACACCTTTAACCGATGCTGTCCGCACCGGGCAACCCATGTGGGAAGAACCACTGGAAGAACGCATCGCTCGCTATCCGCATTTAGCAGAACAATATGCTCAAGCAAGTTATCCGGTCTGGATTTCTCTGCCGCTCATCGTTGAAGGGCGATCTATCGGAGGCATTGCTATCACTTTTACGCACCAACCTCAGCTTCGACTAGAGGATCGAGCGTTCATGCTTTCGCTCGTGCAACAGTGTGCTCAAGCGATCGCTCGTGCCCAGCTTTATGAAGCAGAACAACGAGCGAGATCCCAAGCAGAAGCCGCAAACCGAACCAAAGACGAATTTCTGGCGGTGCTGTCTCATGAATTGCGAACTCCCATGAATCCGATTTTGGGTTGGGCGAGAATTCTCCGACAAGGCAAGCTAGACCCCCAGCGAGCCGCAACTGCCTTAGCCACGATCGAGCGCAACGCGAAGCTTCAGGTTCAACTGATTGAAGATTTGCTCGATATTTCCCGCATTCTGCAAGGCAAGCTCAGAGTTAACCCCTGTCCAGTGAACCTTGCTGCAACGATCGATGCTGCACTTCAAACCGTTCGTTTAGCTGCTGAAGCAAAAGATATTCAAATTCAAACGAATATCGGTACAGAAGTTGCTAACGTTCTAGGCGATGCAGGTCGTTTACAGCAAGTCCTGTGGAATTTGCTTTCCAACGCGGTAAAATTTACGCCAGAGCAAGGTCAAATCGAAGTTCGATTAACCATTGTCCATGCCCAAGCTCAGATTCAAGTGCAAGATACAGGTAAAGGCATTCAGCCTGACTTCCTACCTTACGTGTTTGAATATTTTCGTCAAGCTGATAGCAGTAGTACTAGAACGTTTGGGGGATTGGGATTGGGATTGGCGATCGCACGTCAAATTGTTGAATTACACGGCGGGACAATTCAGGCAGAAAGTTCTGGAGAGGGACAAGGCTCCACCTTCACGGTCAGACTACCGCTTCTATCTATACCAGCGCTTCCTGAACAGGAGAAGACTTTAGCAAACAATGAACTAGCTTTACAGGAAATTCAGGTTCTTGTCGTGGATGATGAGATTGATAACTTGGAGCTAGCAACCTTCATTCTAGAGGAGGCAGGGGCTTCTGTTGTTGCTGTATCTTCCGCTCAAGCAGCGCTTGAGTGTTTCCGTCAAACAAAACCGGATGTTCTCCTTGCTGATATTGGAATGCCCGAAATGGATGGGTATCTGTTGTTGCGGTATATCCGAGCCTTAGAGGCAGAACAGGGCGATCGTCCAACTTCAGCCATTGCTTTAACTGCCTATGCGAGTGAAGCCGATCAGCAGCAAGCACGAGCAGCAGGATTTCAATGTCATTTGCCTAAACCTGTTGAGCCAGAAGCATTATTACAGGCAATTTTAGGATTAGTTCGCACCTGAACTCCGTCGTTCCTATCCAGTTCCTATTTTTCAGGCTCATTCACATGGTAGATCGGGAAACAACAAAAGAAGAATTGCTTGATGAGTTGGCCCAGTTACGCCAACGGGTTCAAGAATTGGAACAACGCGAGAAACAGTACAGGCAGCAAGAACAAGCGTTGCGAGAAAGGGAAGAGTGGGCACGGCTTGCGATTCAGGTTGGTCGGCTTGGCGGCTGGCGACTCTGTCTGGATACCAATTGCGTCGAGATAGATCAGCGAATGCGGGAAATCTGGGGTGAGCCAGAGGATACCGTCTTGATCCCATTACCAAAAGTATTAGAGCGCATACACCCCGACGATCGAGAACGAGTCGCGGCTGCGGTGAATGCTGCGATTGATCCTCAATCGTCAGGAACCTACGAGATTGAGTATCGGCTTGTTTGGAAGGACGGCACCGAACGGTGGGTGTTAGCAAACGGACAAGCCCAGTTTGAGGGAGAAGGTGGGTCTCGACGCACGGTTAATTTCTTCGGCACTGCGCTTGACATCACGGATCGTAAACAGATGGAAACGGCACTGATTGCTCAAGAACAGCGTTATCGCTATATTTTTGAAGCAGTGGGTGTTTCAATTTGGGAAGAAGATTTCTCGGAGGTAAAAGCAGCGATCGACCAACTCAAAACATCAGGAGTTCAAGATTTTCGACAGTACTTCACTGAGCATCCTGAATTTGTGCAACGAGCAGTTGAGATGGTGCGCCTGCGCGATGTCAATCAAGCATCTCTACTTCTATTTGGTGCTCAAACAAAAGCAGAGTTATTGCACTCATTGCCCCAAATCTTCACCCCCGAAACCCGTGAAGCGTTTATTGAGGAACTATTGGCGATTGCTACAGGGAGAACCCAATTTGCTACAGAAACCGTATTGCAAACCTTACAGGGTCAACAGTTGCAGGTCTGGTTTAGTATCACCTTTCCGCCTCCTTCAGAATCCTATGAACGAGTGATTGTTTCGCTTTTGGATATTACTGAGCGCAAACAGACAGAGAAAGCATTAAAACGGTATCAGTTACTCTCTGAACATAGCCGTGACATTGTGCTATATATCCGGAGAGATGGGCAAATTCTAGAAGCCAACCAAGCCGCAGTCAATGCCTACGGCTATAGCCGTGCAGAACTATTATCCCGAACTATCTCTGATCTACGATCGCCCGAAACTTACTCGTCGCTCAACGCCCAGTTTAGCCAAGCATATCAACGTGGGATTTTGTTTGAAACAGTCCACCGTCGTCAGGATGGTAGCTCCTTTCCGGTTGAGGTCAGTGCTCAAAGTACAGTCACTGAAACTGAAGCTGTGATTTTGAGTATCATTCGCGATATTTCTGAGCGCAAACAAGTTGAGGCTGAACGCGAATACTTATTGCGCTGTGAGCAGTCTGCTCGTTTAGCGGCTGAAAGCGCCGAACGTCGTGCACAGTTTATAGCAGAAGCAGGGACAGTGCTGAACTCTTCACTAGAGTATCAGTCTACGCTAAGGAGCGTCGCTCAGCTAGTTGTTCCAACACTGGCAGATTGGTGTGCCGTTGATATTCTCAATGCCGGAGGTTCCCTAGAGCGGCTTGCAACTGCTCACATTGATCCAGCTAAGGTAGAGTGGGGCATAGAGCTTCATCGTCGCTATCCACCCGATCTAAATGCTCCTCATGGGATAGCACAGGTGCTTCGTACTGGACAACCGGAGTACTATCCAGAGATTTCCGAGGAGCAGCTTATTGCTGGGGCACGTGATGCTGAACATTTACAGATTCTACGGGCACTAGGGTTAAAATCCGTCATGATAGTGCCGTTGATTGTTCGTGGAAGAACTTTAGGAGTAATTTCGTTTATCTCGGCAGAATCTGGTCATTCTTACAGTCTGGCTGACTTGTCGCTTGCTGAGGAATTGGCTCGACGCGCAGCGCTTGCTCTAGACAATGCCTACTTATATCTAGAAGCTCAGCAGGCGCAACTCCAAGCTGAAGCAGCGAACCGAATGAAAGATGAATTCCTAGCCGTTCTCTCACACGAACTTCGCACTCCAATGAACCCAATCCTAGGTTGGGCAAGATTGTTGCAGAAAGGAACACTCGATGCAGAAAGAACTGCAACTGCGCTTGCCACGATCGAACGAAATGCCCAGCTACAAGTCCAACTGATTGAAGATTTACTAGATATCGCTCGCATTTTGCAGGGTAAGTTTAGCTTGAACCCCTACCCTGTGAACCTGGCATCAACTATTGAGGCTGCGATCGAAACTGTTCGTCTAGCTGCTGAATCAAAGAACATTCAGATTCAAGCCCAATTTGAAGCGAATATGGGCTCCGTGTTAGGAGATGCAGGTCGCTTACAGCAAGTGGTCTGGAACTTACTATCGAATGCACTCAAGTTTACGCCAACAGGAGGGCAAGTCGAAATCCAATTAACCAAGATTGGCTCACAGGCTCAAATTCAAGTCAGAGATACAGGTAAAGGCATCAAACCTGAGTTCTTACCCTATGTTTTTGACACCTTTCGCCAAGCAGATAGCAGTACTACGAGAACCTTCGGTGGGTTGGGGTTAGGGCTTGCGATCGTCCGACATATTGTTGAACTGCATGGAGGAAGTGTTAAAGCAGAAAGCCTGGGAGAAGGTCAAGGCGCAATCTTTACTGTTCAGCTTCCTCTGCTGTCTGAAGCATCTCCCGAAATTAAGACAAAGACAGCCCCGCAACCTGCCCTAGCTTTAGCAGGACTTCGGGTGTTGGTTGTCGATGATGAGGCTGATACTCTAGAACTTAGTCAATTCATACTGGAGACAGCAGGCGCGATCGTCATTCCTGCTGTCTCTGCCGCTAATGCGCTTCAACAGTTTGAGCAAGCGCAGCCGGATGTCTTGGTTTCAGATATCGGTATGCCGCAAATGGATGGCTATACCTTGATTAGCCAGATCCGATCGCAGCTCCCCGAAGGTAAACAAATTCCAGCAATTGCATTAACTGCTTACGCGGGTGAGATCAATCAGCAACAAGTGTTAGCTGCCGGATTTCAGCTCCATCTAGTCAAGCCGGTTGAGCCAGAGCAATTAGTAGAGGCAATTGCACAAGTACTGCCAGATGATGCTTGATGCCGTTGGTTGATTTGAATTGATTTTATATGGGCGATGAGGGGCTCGAACCCCCGACATCCTCCTTGTAAGGGAGGCGCTCTACCAACTGAGCTAATCGCCCGATGACCGTTTAATTAATATACCAGATAATTCAGAATTGATTACGATTTGATCTAGATTTCTTTTTTACTCTACCTAATGCCCTCTGGTCGTACCCATGACAGCATCACCCTCTGGAGTTTACCGATCGTTGCCGCGACAACGTTCGGACTGACTCAGAGTGGCAATCTCACCCTGCTCGTTTCAGGTGGTTTTTTATTTGCTGGATTAATGTTTGGACCCGATTTAGATATCTACTCGCAGCAGTACAAGCGCTGGGGCGTTTTGCGGTGGATTTGGCTTCCTTATCGCCGGAGTTTAAAGCACCGATCGATTTTCTCCCACGGCGCAATCATCGGCACGATCGGACGAATTTTTTACCTCGGCATTTGGATTGCTTTATTTGCGATCGTAGCAATCGTCAGCGGCGCGATCGCTCAACAGCTTCTCGGCAACACCGTTGATTGGCAAACAACTGCACAATCGTCAGTGATAGCCACTTTCGGACAAGCGATTCAGTTCATCCAGCGGGCATCGATCGAGTGTCTAGCCTTGACGATCGGCTTAGAACTCGGTGCCATGAGTCACAGTTTGAGCGATTGGATTGGGTCTACGATCAAACGATGGAACAAGCGACGAAAGCGCTAAAGTATTGAGTGAAAATCCGGGATGTCTTATGAATTCTTCAATGTCTGAAACGCTAGAAGCGCTGCAACAGTTAATCGAAGTCGTTGCCCAACTGCGAGATCCAGTAAAAGGCTGTCCTTGGGATTTGGCGCAAACTCCACAGAGCTTAATTCCCTACGTGATTGAAGAAGCTTATGAAGTAGTGGATGCGCTCCGGAGCGCGGACGAAGCTGCGATCGCAGACGAACTTGGTGATCTGTTGCTGCAAGTGGTTCTTCAAGCGCAGGTGGCAAAAGATCAGCAGCAATTTGATCTCACAACCGTCACCAAAAACATCACCGCAAAACTGATTCGTCGTCATCCCCACGTCTTTGATAACCTCGAAGTTCAAAGCATCGACGAAGTGCATCAGAATTGGGAAAAGATCAAAGCCACAGAAAGCCACGAAGAGCCAACATTAAGCGACAAGCTGAGAAAATACGCCCGATCGCTGCCTCCTTTGATGGCAGGAATGAAAATTTCCCAAAAAGCTGCGAAAGCTGGATTTGAATGGGACTCGATCGACGGCGTTTGGGACAAGTTTCACGAAGAATTAGCCGAATTCCAGCATGCGCTTCAGCACGAAAGTAAAGCGAACCAGCAAGCAGAACTCGGAGATTTACTATTTACGATCATTAATCTGGCAAGATGGGCAGACCTTGATCCGGCTGAAGCGCTTCAGGGCACAAACGATCGCTTCATTCAACGATTAGTTCAGATGGAGAGCGTCGTCGATCGCCCTCTTTCCGAGTATTCCCTTGAAGAGCTAGAGCAGTTTTGGCAGCAGGCAAAAGCAAAATTAGCCAAGGAACGATAGGCGATGTGCGACTTTCAGGCGTAGCGAGTGGAATCTGCCAGGGTGATCGTCAAGGCGCTCTAGGAGTTTACAAAGTCGCTCTAGGAGTTTACAAAGTCGCTCTAGGAGTTTACAAAGTCGCTCCAGGAGTTTACAAACTGGCTTCAGGAGTTTACAAAGTCGCTCTAGGAGTTTTCAACCTTAGTCTTGGAGTTTACAAACTGGCTTCAGGAGTTTACAAACTGACTCCCGGAGTTTACAAATTCAGTCCTGCGGTTCACAAACTCGCTCCGGGGGTTCACAGAAACAATAAAAACTTCTAGGTGAACCAGCGACAAAAATGGCTGGAGTCCCAACAGAAACTAGGAAAAACCCTTTAACAACTCCAAAGGCTCCGATCGGTCCTGATCTGCTGAAACTTACACCTCATGAATTGAGAAAAAAGTTACACATTCCTTAATGATCGTAAAAAGGTGTAGAATTTGCCTCCTTCTCAGATACAATTATTGAAGTTTGAAGGGGAGTAGCTGCTGATTTACTCAGCCCGCTTGAATCAACATACTGGCGATGAGCCTGGTTCAAGCGACAAAGAAACACTGAAGCCTCAGTACCTTTGTAAGCGAGACTTTCACGAAGTTCACAGACTGATGTGAGCTTGGTGGAGTCATTTTTTTCCCTCGCATCAAGCTCACTCAGTTCATCCCTACATCGATCTGAGAGGAGCTTATGTTAACAGCATTTACAGCAGGTTTGTTGCTCATTACCGTTTCGGAATTGGGGGATAAGACGTTCTTTATCGCGATGTGTTTAGCGATGCGTCATTCCCGCCGATATGTGTTCGCAGGAGCAACGCTAGCGTTAGCGGCAATGACGCTACTCTCAGTGCTCTTGGGTCATTTTGCCGCACTTCTACCCGAGCAAATCGTTTATTGGAGCACGATCGCTCTGTTTGTCGGGTTCGGCTTTAAGATGCTCTACGATGCCAGCAAAATGCCCGTTGAGTGTCGCGATAAGTCGCTGGTTGCCAGCGTAGACTGTGCCTCTGATGCCGAGCGAGAAGCACTCGAAGCGGTTTCTCAAGCTGAAGCGAATCTTCGCAAAAAAACGCCGTTTGCCATCACGTTAGAGGCATTTACTTTGACGTTTATTGCTGAATGGGGCGATCGAACTCAGATTAATACAATGGTGCTTGCCGCATCGAATAATGCGATCGGCGTTACGATCGGAGCGATCCTGGGTCATGCGATTTGCTGTGCGATCGCGGTTTTCGGGGGTCGTTTGATCGCTTCGCACATCTCAGAACGCACCGTTACACTCATCGGTGGAATCCTGTTCTTCGTGTTCGCACTCGTGACCTGGTTCGAGGGCATGTAAGATACAGAATAGGCGATACAAGGTTGAACTTGTGACTTCATCCCTATCAAGATCTAAAGGGTGCTGCGTAAAATTGAGCAAGGCTAAATGTTCAAGGATTATTGAGCTTATTTTGAACATACCCAGTTAACATGACTGCCCTGCTTTAGGTTACGCTGTGTGAGCTTGTTGCATCAATTCTGCTTGCCATTCAAGATATTTAGCCTTGGCACCCTCAAAGTCAGGATCGAGGGCTAAGGTTTGCTGGATGAAGTCAATCGCTAGCTCAAGCTGGTGCAGGCGATAATGACACATTGCCATGTTGAAGAGAGTGCTAGGATCTTCACCATAGAGTTGTCGAGATTGTTGCCAATACTCCAGAGCTTCGGGGAAGTAACCCAAGGTGTAAAGCACAGTTCCCAATAGAAAAGCCAG
This sequence comes from Cyanobacteria bacterium FACHB-DQ100, assembly GCA_014695195.1. Lineage (NCBI taxonomy): Bacteria > Bacillati > Cyanobacteriota > Cyanobacteria bacterium FACHB-DQ100. Next base: position 132,698 of record JACJNW010000006.1, read on the forward strand.
GTCGAATTCTTCTTGAATTGGGAAATAGTTGAGCCATACTTGTTGTACAGCGGTCAAAATATCAGGATAAAGGACTTTGGGAGCATCCTTCAGCTTGCCCATCAAGGATGGAAAGGCGCTCCAGAAGATAATGAAGTCCCAGTGACTTAGGCGCAGATAGGCCAGCAGTTGAGACAGGCTTAGGGCATCGTAGTGAGAGTCGAGACCTTGATTAAAAGCCAAGAAATCATCGGGACCGCCCGTCAAGATGTGCTCATTGTAAGCTTCCTGGGTTTGAGCTAAGGATTGTTCTAAGTCGCTGAAGAGGAATGCGTTAATGGTGAAGCTGGGGCGGTAATGGGGAGTAGTGAGCCAGGTGCCGCCGAGGTGTTGAGTGTATTGCCCGATCGCATGGAAGTTGACCATCATCGAAAATGATTGACCATGAGGATTAAGACGGGGGTGGAGTCCATCCCGCAAGTCCTCAAATCGGTTATAACCCTGATCAGCAGATAGGAGCAGCAAACGTCCCTGCGCTAATTGATGGAGTTGGCGTAAGCACTTGAGAGCAGTAGAGGGAAACAGCAGAGTTGTATCGGTGAGAGTAGTCTGGTAGTTGGCTAGAATAGCATTGAAGTGAGGGTCGTTGTAATAGTTAGAGGTAGTCTCCTGGTCAATGAACGTGATGTCTAAGGAGTCGATGAGGTCAGGAGTTTCGAGGTCGGGGGTAGGGTGGCTGGTCGTCAGGGTGACAAGGCTTTCGTGAAGCTTACCGCCTTCAATCACAAAAACATCTTGGGGAATGCAGTCGAAGAAGTAGTTGGCGATCGCAATCAGAGGATTTTTCAAAGAAGTGGCGGAGATGCGCTGTCCAGAGTGAGCCAGGTAGAGACTATCGATCGCAGTTGCGTCTACTACAGAAAAGTCTAGAATACCTGCTTCGAGGAAGGGTTTTAGGTGGCCATGGTGCTGCCAGTAGTCAAGATTACTTTGGGTAAAGTCGCTCATAACATACACCACTGGAGGCAGAGAAGCTCCTAGAAGCGGCAGATGGCGTTGCAGGTAGCGCAGGCAGTAGAAGGCGAAACGACCACATCCTGCACCCAGTTCTAGAATATAGAGGGGATGGCTGGGGTCAAGTGTATGGTTCTGGAGATGATCACGTAGGTAGGCTAAGATAACTTTGGCGTAAGCGTAGGCTATAGTCGGGTTGCTAGTGGCATAGTGAGGAAGGACGCCGCTGTTCCAAGCTTGGATGCCCTGCTGATTATAAAAGTTGCGCTGGAGTTGCCATAGAAGGGATTGGGAAAAACGCTGTTGTTTTTCGAGAAGAGTGGGAGAAGAAGTTTGCATAAGAATCAGTAGGGCGAATTTTTTAGGAGGGGGAGGTCAGGCTAATTCTCATTCAACGAGCAGCCATGATCTCCTAGCCAACTTCACGATGCGGTACCTCTGCTCTAAGCGATGAAGTACTACTAAGCAATGTCAACGCTTTAGACTTGTTGTGGAATGAGCTCAAAAAAGCTTGAAAGCTGATTGGAACAAGCATTCCAGGTGATTCTGCTGCTCAATCACTGAAATCTAAGCAACTTAGGGATTTCAGTGATTTCTAGCGTTATCTCACATCACGTCCGTAAATTTAATCTTTAAAAAAGATACAGAAGATGTAGACAGTGAATCTGGTTTAAGACGCAGATCACCGTACCAAATCTCTTCCTTTTTTCCATCTTTTGTTGAACTATCTCCACCTGCACCTCCCTGCAAAGTAGCTGCTGCATCATCGGACACCTCAGACACATAGCCTTTGATGCTTTCCACTAGGGAGATAGAACGATTGATATTGTCTGTTGCATGACTCATGATGAAACCTCTTAGTTAATCAGAAACAATGGAATTACTCTAATCAACAACCGGGGAGAACTAGGGGAGGCCTTCAACTTCTAATTACTGTTTCTGCACTACTGCATAGCTCGATTAAATTACGTTGCTGTTTAAGGGGCATCGCTGCCAACTATTCCACCGAGTTTTTTCTAACTCCGCTGTACCAATCACCTATTAAGGATCTCGCCTACGATCGTTTAGCGCAGTCAGGCACTTTTGAATATAGAATGTCTCTATTCTTGTTGAGCTCACAAAGGTGTTACTCAAATGGGATTTTCTAGGTAATGTAATGTATTCCTCAAAAGATGGGAATTTTCAGATTTTGTACCTGTCGTGAAGCTGCGCTTCACAAAACCCTCCGTTACTCACAGTTCGCTTAACGAATCCTGTCATTTATCAAGTTGAAATACCCTGTTGTCCTTCAATATAGTGAAGAAGATTGCGGTGCGGCTTGTCTCGCCACCGTTGCTCAATACTATGGTCGAATCCTTGCTCTAAGCCGCACTAGAGAAGCAGTTGGAACGGGACCGCGGGGCACGACCTTATTGGGATTGCGACGAGGGGCAGAAGCATTGCAATTCCATGCTCATCAGGTACAAGCCTCACCGGAATTAGTTGATCGACTGAATCAAGCTCCTCTGCCCGCCATCATTCATTGGAAAGGCAATCATTGGGTTGTCCTCTATGGAGAGCGACGCAAGAAGTACGTGATTGCTGACCCTGCTATCGGGCTGCGTTATCTAACCCGTCAACAATTGCTTCAGGGGTGGCACAATGGCATCATGCTACTGCTGCGACCTAATGAAGAACGCTTTTACGCTCAACCAGGAGACAAAGTTAAAGGCTTCGGGCGATTCCTGAAACGAGCCTTCCCCTATCGTTGGATTTTGCTAGAGGCGATCGCAATTAACATTGTCATTGGTCTGTTAGCCCTGGTCATCCCTGTGACGATGCAGCTGCTTACCGATGATGTGCTGGTGCGAGGGGATGTGCAACTTTTAACAACGGTCGCGATCGCAGTAATCGCGATGAATTTGTTTCGCAGTGCAATCGGCTTTGTACAGTCAATTCTGATTGGTCAATTTACTGAACGGTTGCAATTTGGACTGCTTCTTGATTACGGTTACCAGCTGTTGCGACTACCCCTGTCCTACTTCGATGCCCGTCGCAGTGGAGAAGTCGTTAGCCGCATCGGCGATGTGAGACGGGTGAATGCACTGGTGTCACAACTGCTGCTGGAGGTGCCGAGCCAGTTCTTTGTGGCAATCGTTTCTTTAGGGGTAATGTTACTCTACAGTTGGCAACTGACTCTCGCATCGTTGGTGGCGTTTATGCTGGTCATTGGGATCAACCTGCTTTTTCTGCCAGCCCTACGCCAAAAAACGCGTCAGCAGATTATTGAGGGAGCCGAAAATCAGGGCTTCTTAGTAGAGACCTTTCGGGGGGCGATGGTGCTGAAGACAACACAGGCGACCCCTCAAGCCTGGAATGAATATCAACGCAACTTTGGTCGTCTGGCAAATCTCAACTGGAGCACCCTGAAGTTAGGACTTTACAGCAGTACCGCAACGGGGGTTCTCTCCAATCTCGCTACTATAGGGGTACTATGCTTTGGCAGTTTTTTTGTGATTAACAAGCAACTGAGCATTGGACAACTGATTGCCTTCAATGGCATGAGCGAAAACTTCCTCGGCTTTCTGGCGTTGCTGGTGGGAGTGGTAGATGAATTGATTACAGCTCAAGTTGTCATCCAACGCCTCTCAGAGGTGCTAGATGCCACACCAGAAGACGATAATCTGAATAAAAAGCCTTGGGTAGCCATTCCGGGTACAGCAGACATCCTCTGCAAAGATCTCAACTTTCACCATTCGGGTCGAGTGGATTTGCTGAAAAACTTTAACTTAAAGATTCGAGGGGGGAAGGTTATTGCTTTGATTGGCGAGTCAGGCTGCGGCAAAAGTACCCTAGCAAAATTGCTAGCAGGACTGTACCTGCCTCAATCCGGCAATATTCGTTTGGGTTCCTATAATCAGCAAGATTTGTCGCTAGAATGCCTGCGGCAGCAGGTTGTATTGGTACCGCAAGAGCCTCACTTTTGGAGTCGATCGATTTTGGAAAACTTTTGTTTTTCTTTTCCTGACGCATCCTTTGAGCAAATTGTCGCTGCTTGTCAAATGGTAATGGCAGATGAGTTTATTAGCGAACTGCCCGATAAATATCAAACGGTGTTAGGTGAGTTCGGTGCAAATCTCTCCGGTGGGCAACGGCAACGGTTAGCGATTGCTCGGGCAATGGTTAACAATCCACCTGTGCTAATTCTGGATGAATCCACTGCTGCCCTTGACCCGTTGCTAGAAAATCGTGTACTAGACAAGCTACTGTTTCATCGTCAGGACAAAACCACTATTATCATCAGCCATCGTCCCCGTGCAATTTTACGAGCCGATTGGGTGGTCTTTCTAGAGCAGGGTGAGTTAAAAGTGCAGGGTACCCCAGACGATCTACTTCAAATTCCAGGCAATCATTTGAACTTCCTCAGACCTTAATTAAGTATGAGATTTCAGCGGAGGAAATTGCACGGCTTGCCCCTCAGAAATAATTTAGTCATTAACCGTGTCTCTCCCTATGACCGAGATTAAACGACCTCTCCAATCAGAAGAAAAACCTATTTCATCCCTCTATGCTGCTCAGCCTAATGAATTTCTGCCACCCATTGGTCAGTGGACGACAGTAGGGGGATTGGTGCTGCTCGTTGGGTTTGCGGGAGCTATTCTGTTATCTGCTGTTCTGCCTTACAGGATGGTAGTGCAAGCCGCCCAAGCTAAGGTCCGTCCAGCGGGTGAACTGCGGTTGGTTCAAGCAGCAGGAGAGGGCAAAGTTGATCGTATTGAAGTCCGCAGTAATCAGACCGTCCAAGCAGGGCAAACAATTGCCTATATTGACGATACCCAAATTCAAATTAAGAAACGGCAACTTCAAGACAGTATTGCCCAGATGGAGCAGCAATTGCGGCAGAATCAGGCGCAACTCCAAGCTATCAGTCAACAAATCGTAGCTGCAACCGAGCAGTCAAACCGTACCGTTGCAGGGGCTGAAGCGGATCTTAACTTGAATCAGCGCATCTATCAGGATCGTCAAATCACAGCGGTTGCTGAATTGCAGGAAGCAGAAGCAGCACTGGCTTTAACACAGGAAGAGCTGAATCGATATCGCGGATTAGCGCAAATTGGAGCGATAGCTGAGTTGCAAATCCGAGAGAAGGAAACAGCTATGAAAATTGCCAACGCTCGACTAGAACGTGTAAAAACAGCGTTGAATCCCAGCAATGCAGCGGTGAAAAAAGCCAGAGAACGGATTGGGCAAGAAGAGGCACAGGGAACTGCTGCGATCGCTCGCTTAATGCAGGAGCAAGCTCAACTAGGACAGCAACGCAAAGAGGTTGAAACTAAACTAAGCTACGATCGACAAGAACTACAACAAATAGAAACCCAAATTCAATCGACTATTATCCGTGCGCCGATTTCCGGCATTATTCAGGGTCTAACACTCCGCAATCCCGATCAGATTGTTCGAGTTGGCGATACCATTGCCCAGATCGCTCCCAAGCATGATGAGTTAGTCGTGAAAGCGTTAGTCTTTCCTCAGGATATTGGTAAGGTTGCAATCGGGCAGTCAGTAGAGATGCGTGTTTCAGCCTGTCCCTATCCTGATTATGGTATCCTGAGAGGAATTGTCCAATCGATTTCACCAGATGTGGGATACCTAGAGAAGCAATCTAGCTCTGGCTCAGTCGATGCCGAATCGTCATCTCAACAGAGACTTTATGAGGTGACGATTCAACCGATCCAACTGATGCTAACTAACGGTAAGCGAGAATGCGTGATTCAATCAGGTATGGAAGGACAGGTTAGTATTATTTCGCAACAGGAAACAGTACTGCAATTCATCCTTAGAAAATCGCGACTTATAAGTAATATTTAGGGATTTAAATTATTCTTTAGTCATAGGTTCCTTAAAAAGCTTCAAGGTTTGGGTGATCGATAGAAGCGTTACTGTAGTTGTTCTTGACGCATCAGTCGATCTTTTTCTTTATGTAGTTAAACAAAATACAGCAACTTGAGAGTCAAACAGGGAAGGTCAACTTACAAACGAGCAGAATTAGTAAGACTAGAATTTGGGAAGAGAATAATAGCAAGTTGAGAAATGCTGCGAAGACTAATGCTGCGAAGATTAAGGAAAGAACAGTAAGAGAGTAAGAATTGCGCCACTTTTTGACTCAACTGAGTAAATTAGCGAAGTAGCAGTTGAAGAATAGCGCCATGAGTTGGGCACATGAAGAATTAGAGTCAGTGAATTTAGGCAATCAGCGCTTGAATCGAGGGTTGGTGGGGATCGTGGAAGATTTAGCGGCGCGTCAAGAATCAAATGTGCCGCAAGCGAGTCGCTCCCCAACGGTGTTTCAGAAAGTTTGCTCAGATAACTGTCCAACCGCTCTAGCTTCTTAGTTCTAACAGCGTTAATATCTAGAATTCTCCCTGAATCCGCCCTAATTCTCGCGATACATCATTGTGCGCGTGGCTTTCGGTATAGAAAATGCCGAATCGTTTAGCAACGATCTCTCGGCAGGCCTTACCCGATTTTCTGAGGCTCTTTGCAGGGTAACCGCTCTGTCAGCTTACAAACTTGTTTAGAAGCTTTACCGCCTGTCATGTTCAATCCTCTGTAAGTCCTACTTTTTCCTTGATTCTAGAGGGCTTTTTAGGTGCAGTCGCGTTCCGTTAGTACAAAAGCACAATAGAATCCATGTGTGAGACATCGATATTAAAGACTTACACATCAACATTTCACACACCTAGGAAAACAAGCCTGATTGCAAAAACCAAGCCGCGATGCTCCTATTATGTTGTGTTTCGATTTTAGAATTTTTTGGGGATTCCTGAAACTCAGAATCCCGAAATCTATGGGCGATACTGGATTCGAACCAGTGACTTCATCCCTGTCAAGGATGCACTCTACCACTGAGTTAATCGCCCGTGATTAAATACAATATCAAACTGCTGAGATATTGTCTAGTCTTTAAATCTGAGAACTCCAATCGATTTGAAGTTCTCAGCGAAAATTAGACCGAATCGGGCTTCCGAACTCGTTCTTCGATATCTTCCAGCGTCTTGAGAACAAGGCGTTTTGCTTGCAGTCTCCAGCCGATTTTCTGAACTTGAAATGCGATTGCACCTCCCGCGATCGTGGCAATAAAATCGAGCGGTTGTGACATCGAAATTCCGAGCAGCAAGCCCAATCCCGCAATTCCCCAAAACGGAAGGGCAACGGTCTGACGCTGCTCCTCAATCAGTTTGTTGATTGGATCGGTTGGTATGTCCGCTAGAAGTTGCTCTTTAACCTGTTTTTGCTCTGCTGCCGACACGGATAAACCAATTTTTTGGCGTAGCTTTTCGATTTTGCGGGCATCGGTGCTGTATTGCGTCAGTTCATCTTCTGCCATCAGGATCAAGCGATCGTACTGTCCCATTCTTTTTACCTAACTTGCCTCTTTTATTCTTCATCAAAATCTTGCTTTCAACGCTGCCGATCGCACTCCAATCGCGATCGCACCCAATGCCAAAATTCCCATGATTCCGGCTAACGGATTGCGATCGATCCCCGTTACCCAGGCTGGAACCCGATGCGAGACGGTAATCAACTGTCCCACGTTCACCAGGTAATAGCCCCAAACTAAACCTGCATGAAACCCGATCGACCATCCTAACCGTCCCTGTGTGGCTCGCTTCCCCCACACCAAGATCAGCCCCAGAATCAGCAGCGCCGGAAATTGAGGGCGAATTCCATGTACCAGCGCAAAGAGGATGCTGCTCGTGCAAAGCGAGACGCTAGCAGAATATCCTCGATCGAGTTCACTCAACAACCAACCCCGAAATAGTAATTCTTCGGCAAACCCGATCGCGATCGCCATCACGCCACCTTCTAGAGCGATTCGCAGGAAGGTACTCGAAGGAGTTTGCCACTGCACCCAACCCAAGATTCCTGTAAGCACAAATAGGAGAAACAGGCTGCCAAAGCCGATCGCTAATCCCTGCAAAAGATTTCTGAAATTCTGGCGCGGCTGTCTCAATCCGTAAGTTCTAAACAAAGGCTCACGATAGACAAACCACCCCCAAAATTTGACTAAAACAATAAATTCTAGATACAGAACAACAAGCGTCAAAATTGAAGCGAGATTTCGAGCCGCATCGGTTGTGCCATAAAACACGCTGATCGCCCATTCGATCGGAAGTTTCAGCGGTAGCCACAGCACCAACAGCGTCAACAAAAACAGCCCAATCCGAATCGGAGTTGGGCGGTGAGAAATAACAGCAAAATTAATTTTCAAGCAGCGTTGGGGTTATTCGTCAGGCTCGATCGTACTATCCAACCCTTTCATTTTCAGCGTCTCGCTGTAAAACTCTGCGTGTTCCTGAGCGCAAGTAATCACCAAGCCCACACCACTGTTATGAGTTTCCATCATGATATTGACGGCTTGCGGCTGAGTCAGGCTTGGAACCGTTTCCATCAACGCCTGTACTACATATTCCATCGTGTTGTAATCGTCGTTATGTAGTAAAACACGGTAGCGCGGCGCAAGTTTTCGAGTTGTTGAACGCTTTTCAATGGTCTCAACAGACACAGTTCTATCCTCTCCGTTAGCGATTAGGGGTCAAGTTAATGGACAGAAGATTCCCACCCAACTGAGCGTCATAACTGAGCGTCATGATTTCAAGGGCGAACTGAGACAACAGTTCAACACGCCATTCGGGTAGAAAAGTAATGTGCACGATCGTCTCTAGCTTAGCGATTCTTCACGATGTGCATCGCTTTTATTCTAGCCATATCGCCCCGAATCGATCAATCAGAACTGGAGTAGCGGATTATTGAATCAAAATTTTAGAATTGAAGCTAGCTCGATCAGATCTTCTCTTATGGTTGATAGTTTCCAGCAATTCAATTTTCAACCTTACCAAATCGTTTTTCTCGAACATGCCCACTCGCGCCTGTATGCTGAGGTGGTGCAGTATGTAAAGACGAGACATTTGTGCTGGGTACGACCGATCGCGCTAGTCACGGCTCCGGAGTGCGTTAGTTGGACAGAGTACGATCGCTTAACCGTGCAAAACCTTCAGGATGGCTCTGATTTAATGTGTCCTGCCACTTTATTTCAAGAAGCATTAGATGTCGAAGTATTGCCCTTACTGGCTCGGCTTGGCGCAGAGTTTAAAGGTAAAAATCCGCTCTCTCATCGTTATCTGCATCAATTTATTCACGACATCTGGCAAGCGCGTCCAGAGCTATTTGGGAAAGAATCCTAATTTTTTAGCATCTACAAATTGATATTCTCTAGAGTCGTGAAAGGATCAGCCTAACTTAGAAAAGGTATAAATTTGTATAAATTTCTACACTTTACTAACATAACCCTTTACCGGGAAACTTAAACAATCATTGCGATCGAATAAAGTTTCTGCAAATTTCCAAAGCTTTTCTGGCGGTTGTAAAGAGAGTCCAGTTATCGTCAGAGCGTTCACAGGAAAATCGTGTTTGAGATCGAAGGGTAATTAGAGTTATGCAGAGTTTGCTCGTCCATTCCCAAGCTGCCATCATTCGTCCTTGCGGCTCCCTTAACGCTGCAAATGCCGCAGAATTGCGACAGCAACTCCAGACAGCCGTGTTGTCTGAGAAAAATAATGCTCTGTTGATCGATATGAGTCAGGTAGAGTCGCTCGACAGTGCCGGATTGATGGCATTGGTTTCGGCGCTAAATCTGGCGCAAGAGAATCGGAAGCGGTTCAGCCTCTGTGCTGTCAGCGTGCCAGTCCGAATTGTGTTTGAACTCACCCAGCTCGATCGCGTCTTCGAGATCTTTGAGAACGTTGCTGCATTTGAACAGACAACCGCTTAGATAGGCTTGATTGCCTTGCTTTTGGACAGGCATCGAACGATCGTCGATATACTAAGGAATCGACCCGACGTTCAACAAAGGCAAGGTGAATTGTGGCAGTTGCAGTAGAAGCTCTTTTGACAACAGATATTCTGCGTCCGGCTCGATATCTTGGCAATGAGCTAGGAGCCGTTCACAAACCTTGGGATGAGGCGACGGTGCGATGGGTGCTGACTTACCCAGAGATTTATGAAGTTGGGGCATCGAATCTCGGTCATATTATTCTTTACAGCATTCTAAACACTCAGCCGCGTCAGTTGTGCGATCGAGCCTATCTTCCTGCTCCCGACCTCGCCGCTAAACTACGCGAAACGGAAACGCCTTTGTTTGCGGTGGAATCGCGCCGTCCATTAACAGATTTCGACATTCTTGGATTTAGCCTCAGTTACGAACTCGGCGCGACAAACATTCTTGAAATGCTCGACCTTGCAGGAATTCCCCTGACTTGGAAGGCACGATCGGAGACTGATCCCCTAATTTTTGCAGGCGGACAAACGGCCACTTCAAACCCTGAACCTTACGCTGATTTCTTCGATTTTGTGGCGTTGGGCGATGGGGAAGAACTTTTACCGGAAATCGGGTTAGTGGTCGAAGAAGGCAAAGCCGCAGGATTAAGCCGCGAGGCACTGCTGCTGGATTTGGCTCAAATTCCTGGGGTTTACGTGCCGCGATTTTACGAAATGGCTCCAGATGGTTCCGTGCATCCGAATCGTCCAGATGTCCCGAAACGAATTCTGCGACGGGTCGCCACACCGATTCCAGCCTATTCGATCGGGCTAGTTCCCTATGTGCAAACCGTCCACGATCGTTTAACGATCGAAATTCGGCGCGGTTGTACCAGAGGTTGCCGATTCTGCCAGCCGGGAATGCTGACCCGTCCAGCGCGGGATGTCGAACCTGAGCAGGTGGTAGACGCGATCGAGACGGGGATGAGAGCGACCGGATATAACGAATTCTCGCTGCTGTCGCTCAGTTGCTCCGATTATTTAGCGCTGCCCGCAGTCGGAGTCGAAATCAAGAATCGATTAAAAGGAGAAAACATCTCGCTGTCGTTGCCGAGTCAACGGGTCGATCGCTTCGATGAAAACATTGCAAACATCATCGGCGGCACTCGTCAAATGGGAATTACCTTCGCGCCAGAAGCCGGAACTCAACGAATGCGCGACATTATCAACAAAGGGCTGACCAATGAAGAGCTACTGCGCGGCGTGAAAACGGCTTTTGAGCAAGGCTGGGACAAAGTCAAGCTGTACTTTATGATTGGGCTTCCCGGCGAAACGGATGCAGACGTTTTAGGCATTGCGGACACGATTCGGTGGCTGCGGCGAGAATGCACCAAGCAAGGACGCAGACGGTTAGATTTCAACGTCACCATTTCTAACTTCACGCCAAAGCCGCATACTCCATTTCAATGGCATTCGGTTTCAACGGCTGAATTTAAGCGCAAACAAGCCTTATTAAAAGATGCCTTTCGATCAATCAAAGGCGTAAAAATCAATTTCACCGACACCCGGATTTCGGCAATGGAAGATTTTGTCGGTAGAGGCGATCGTCGACTCGCGCCAGTGGTACAACGCGCTTGGGAACTGGGTGCAGGCATGGACTCTTGGTGGGAGAGCCTGGAAAAAGCGTTTGGCGCGTGGACACAAGCGATCGACGAAGCAGGCGTAAGCTGGAAATATCGCCAAGTCGAAAGTGGTGAATGGAATATTTTTGAAGCGAATGAGGCGATTTCGCTCGATGCCCCTCTGCCCTGGGATCACCTAGATACGGGAATTGATAAGAAGTGGCTGAAAGAGGATCTACAAAGAGCGCTGGAAGCTGCGATCGTTCCCGATTGCTCGTTTGAGGGCTGTTCTCATTGCGGCGTTTGTGGAGTCGATTTTGGACACAATATTGTGATTCCGCCCCTTGAGATTCCTGAATTTTCGGGACACTTCCAGCCCAATCAAACACGAGCGCAACGATTACGGGTTCGGATGGGCAAACAAGGCGAAATGGCGTTACTGAGCCATCTGGACATGATGCGATTGTTCGATCGTGTAGTCCGTCGCGCTTCGATCCCGGTTACCTTTACAGGTGGATTTCACCCCTCGCCCCGAATTGTCCCCGCCAGTGCCCTACCGCTCGGCGTGAGTAGCTCTGGTGAAATCGTCGATTTTGAATTAACGCGATCGATGAACGTAGAAGAGTTCCGCAATCAACTTGCGGCTCAACTTCCAGCAGACCTTCCGATTTATGAGATTGAAGAAGTCGATCCACAGCAACCCGCAGCAGCCGTATTACTGCAAAAAGCCGAATATCGGCTCGAAGTGGCAGCCGAAACGGAAGCAGACTGGCAAGCTTGGATCGATCAGGTCTTAGCAAAGTCTGAGATTTGGCTAGAGCAAACGACAAAATCGGGAAAAACCTACCCGTTAGACGTGCGCGATCGCTTATTTAACCTGCAATTGCTTGAATCGACTGCGGAAAAAGCCACGTTGCAATACATCGGCAGTTGCCAGAATGATGGAACGCTATTGAAGCCGGAGCAGATGATTAAGATTCTTGAACAAGTAGCTGGACAAGAATTATCTCTTTTAACCATCCACCGCTCCCATCTCTTTTTGGCGTAATCAAACTTTCTTTTACTTCACTCCTCAAATTCAAATCGTCAAAATTGGTACAGATGCAGATCCGCACGTTATAATGCTTTGCATCACAGGCTGTAGTGAGCTAAGAATCCCCGTAGATGCTGTCGGGTGTTGGTCTTAGAGTCTTACTCAGCCTGTTTGCCAGATTTTCGCTATTCTTCATCCAGATGCGGCGGACAATTACGGTCGCTGCCTGTTTGATCGAAGTTCACTCGTTGACTGTCTATCGTCAGAGTGAGGATCGGTTTGAGGTCGTCGGTTTTTCAGAACCACTCACGCTGAACACTGCTCGGACTGATCGTGTTTTAGATACGCGATTTGAGAGGTCACACTCCTGTTTTTTCGTTGCGAAAGAAGCGAAACTTCAAAGCTTCGATCGCCCCCCAGATTTGAGGAAATTGAATGCCAAAGCAAATTGTAATTGCTGAGCAGCATCGAATCGCTGCTGTATTTTCAGAAGATCAAATTCAAGAATTAATCGTTGCCACCGGAAGCCATCAGGTGAGCGACATTTACTTAGGAATTGTCGAGAACGTTTTACCTGGAATTGATGCTGCATTTGTAAATATCGGTGACTCTGAACGAAACGGATTTATTCACGTTTCGGATCTAGGGCCGTTGCGACTCAAGCGATCGGCTGGATCAATCACCGAACTGCTTGCTCCGCAGCAAAAGGTTCTCGTCCAGGTAATGAAAGAGCCGACCGGAAATAAAGGCCCACGCCTAACCGGAAACATCTCGATGCCGGGTCGCTATCTGGTTCTGATGCCTTATGGTCGTGGCGTGAATTTGTCCCGCCGGATTCGCAATGAGAACGAACGTAACCGTCTCAGGGCCTTGGCGATTCTGATTAAGCCCGCCGGCATGGGAATCGTCATTCGCACCGAAGCCGAAGGAATGCCCGAAGAAGCCATTATGGAGGATTTGGAAACGCTCCAGCGGCAGTGGGAAGCCATTTTGCAAGAAGCAGGCTCCACTCGTGCGCCTGCCCTATTGAACCGAGATGATGATTTTATTCAAAAAGTTCTGCGGGATGTCTATAGTTCTGATGTCAACCGGATCGTTGTCGATTCTCACACTGGATTAAAGCGCGTTAAACAGCAGTTATTAAACTGGGGGGGCGGGAAAGCGCCTCAAGGCATTCTGATCGACCATCATCGCGATCGCATTTCCATCCTCGACTATTTCCGCGTCAATGCCGCAATTCGAGAAGCGCTGAAGCCAAGAGTGGATCTGCCCTCTGGCGGATATATCATCATTGAGCGGACTGAAGCCCTGACCGTAATTGATGTCAACTCTGGTTCGTTCACACGATCGGCAACCGCCAGAGAAACCGTACTCTGGACAAACTGCGAAGCGGCAACCGAAATTGCCCGGCAGTTACGCTTAAGAAATATCGCAGGCGTGATCATCGTAGACTTCATCGATATGGAGTCGCGACGTGACCAATTGCAAGTTTTAGAACACTTCAATAAAGCGCTACGCTCGGACAAAGCGAAACCACAGATTTCTCAGCTCTCAGAACTCGGTCTCGTCGAACTGACACGGAAACGGCAAGGAAAGAACATCTATGAATTGTTTGGTCGTCCTTGTCCCACTTGTGGCGGTTTAGGGCACGTCGTTCACCTTCCTGGAGAAGTCGATGCGGTTGAAGAAGGTGAAAGCCTAGAACAGCGCCCTGCTGCTCGATACGCTCCTGCAGGACGGACTGAACCCCGACGAGAACTTGCACCGCCTGCAACCGAGGCTTTCTGGGAAGGCGACGATCTCGATAATGATGGGGGTGAGTCGGATCTAGAGCTTCTACATCATCCGAGCTATCAAGAACGGGGTCGATCGGCAAGAAGTCGTCGCCGTCGTCCTCGAATTGGTGAAGACTCTCCGCGTGAGTTTACACGCAATGAGACTCCAGTGCGCGAAGCCCCACCCAAGCCGAGCCGTTGGGAAGAATCTGGCACACGCCCGAATGGGTTTTCGCCACCTGCTCCGACGCTAGTTCCACGATCGACCGAATACACGCCGGAACCTGTGGCTGATGCGCCTGCTGAAGAAGCGCCGCGTGAAAATCGCTACGAAGATCGGCGAAACAATCGTTCTTCGAGACGCGATCGATTTAACAAAACCCCGGCTGAACCGCCCGAAGTCGTCTATGTCGAAATGACTCCCGACGAGCAGGAAGTCTATGCCTGGATGGGAATTTCACCCCTGATTCTGTCAAGTCAAGAGGTCAAAAATCCGAAATCTGCGATCGTTTCGGTTCTACTTCCCGGAGAAGCGCCTCCTCCTGAAGCGGTTCAAGCCCCAGTTCAAACTGAGGAAGCCGTTACAACGGAAATTCCAGAGGATAAGGAATCTGTGGATCAGCTTGTAGAAGCACCGATTCAAGAAGACGCATCTGAGATTGCAGTAGAGGCAGTAGAGATTGAAGCGGCAGAAGTTGAAGCGCCCGAACCGGAAGCAGCACCCGAACCCGAAGAGGATGCCCCCATCAGACGCAGACGGCGGCGATCGTCGGCAACAGTGACAGAATAACGTGCCGCAGAATCCGACCTTAGAAACGGAGCAGTCTTTGTGGAAGCAAGGACTGCTTCGTGTTGCAGGTGTAGACGAAGCGGGGTTAGGCTGTCTGGCAGGGCCGATCGTTGCGGCTGCCGTTCTCGTCCCGCCTCAGTGCAAAATGCTGGAGGGAGTTCGAGATTCTAAACTGCTCTCTGCATCCGCTCGATCGCGCTTATTTGATCAAATTAAAGCAAGCGCAGTCGGCGTTGGAGTGGGAATCGCAACGGTTCACGAAATTGAGCAAATCAATGTTTTACGGGCATCTTATCTTGCAATGCAACGGGCGCTCTCTCGGATTGCACCTTACGACCATGCGTTAATTGATGGTCGTCCGATTAAGCAAGCTGACCTTGGTTCACACACTGCGATCGTCGATGGCGATGCTATCTGTTACGCGATTGCTTGCGCCTCGATCATTGCAAAAGTGCGGCGCGATCGATTCATGCAGCAATTGGCAAAACGGTTTCCTCAATACGGCTGGGAACGCAACGCAGGCTATGGAACAAAGCAGCATTTAGAAGCGCTCGACCAGTTTGGAGTCACACCGCATCATCGTCGAACTTATGCCCCAGTTCAGCGAACTATTCAGCAGTTAGCGCTTAATTTAGAGGATTAGCCGCGATCGGATGAGTTGGAGTGTTCGTCTCCATCTGCAGCGCCACCCAATTTCGGTAGTCTTCTAGCAACTGGTAGAGCAAGCGCTGCTTAATGGTGGACAAAACGCTCAGCAGCAAACTATTTCCAGCCGTTTCCAGCAGGGGGCGAGGCATAAAGGTAAACGGCGGTGGAAGTTCAACCTCAACGGCTAAGTCTGCTTGTCCCTTTAAATAGGTCAAGCCATGCTGTTGATAAGGAGAAAGCTGCCCGTGCAAGCTGAGTAAAAACTGGTCGTACTCAATTCCGCGCAGTTCGCAGGCAATTGATCGTAAATTAATCGCCGCAGTTTCAGTTGCCCAAATTTGCAGATCAACAACAGGTTGAATCGATAGCGTCATAAAATTTAATGAACGCATTTTCAGCCGATAGATTTCTTCATTCAGTGGCTCAATCTGACTCGATGCCGCCAAGGCATTCACCACTCGCTGAGGCTGCCGGAGATAATTTGTAATATGAATAGGCTGGTCTGGAACAACAATTTCGACACCGAGCGAAGCAGAGAACCGAGTATCCATCAGGGAATGGTTATCCAAAGGAGTTTTCTAATTATGAACTAATTTTAAGAGCCTTTTCAGAAATCCATGTTCATCTTTTGAAATATAAACCTATTTAGTTAGCCGAAAGATTACGGTTTTACAAAACTCAGCAGAATATAGAAATGAATTTGAATTTGGGAAACAGGCGATGACACAGACGATCGCGCATCTAGGGCCGCACGGAACCTATACGGAAGCCGCTGCACTGAAATATTTAACCTGGTTAACTCAAACAAGCAATGAAACTGCGTTTCTTTGTCCCTATCCCAGCATTACACAGGCGTTAGAAGCGGTGGCAAAAGAGCAAGCGCACTTCGCAGTCGTTCCAGTTGAAAATTCGATCGAAGGAAGCGTGACAATGACGCTCGATGCCCTTTGGCGACTCGATACGCTCAAGATTCAACACGCGATCGTGCTGCCCATCAATCATGCTCTCCTCTCGATTGCAGAGCGCCTAGATGAGATTCAAACTGTCTACTCTCATCCCCAAGCTCTAGCCCAATGTCAGAATTGGCTCGATCGCAATCTTCCCAATGTTCAACTCATTGCCGCGAACTCAACCACCGAAGCATTACAGCATTTAGGCGAAGACCAGACGATCGCCGCAATTTCCTCGCAAAGAGCTGCTCAGCTTTATAGCCTGCCGATTCTTGCCTCTCCAATTAATGATCATCCAGAAAATTGCACCCGATTTTTGGTTCTAAGTCTCGATCAATCTCCCGGTGGAAGCCGGACTTCTCTCGCCTTTAGTGTAAGTGCAAACAAACCTGGCGTATTAATGAAACCGCTCCAGATTTTTGCAGAGCGAGGAATTAATTTGAGCCGAATTGAATCGCGTCCGACGAAGCGATCGCTAGGAGATTATGTGTTCTTCGTTGATTTAGAAGCTGATACTCGCCAAGATGCCATTCAAGCTGCACTCGATGAATTGACAACTTGCACAGAAACGCTGAAAGTTTTTGGCAGCTATAGCGTTTTGCCCTCAAGCTAAGCTTCCTGATTCAGAACCGCTACGGGTTCAGGAATGGATAAAGGCTGAAGCGGTTTAAGCTTTGTATCCTCTTCTAGCTTTGCCCCAATTTCTAATGGTGCTTCTTGAGGAGCCGGTAATCCATCAAGAGATTTCGGCATTTGGGGAGAAGATGCAATAGTCGGTTTCACTAGCTGATCGACTGCCTGCTTCACAAACATTTGTAGAAACGGTAGGCGGCGATTTTGCTCAAACACCTTTTGCATGATCCGTTGCAGCACATCCTGCTTAATTTCTCCAGTCGGCTCGTTCTCAAAATACTCAATTAGGGTTAATCCAGCCATTCGAGTTAAGTAAGCCGCACTTACTCCTTGAATGAGTCCACCCGCAACAAAGGTAATGGCGTTTGTTTTAAGAATGCTGGCGATCGCTTGCGTGGAAACTTCAACCAATCCTAACTTCACCATCACGCTCGCCATCGTGGTCGCAACCGTTTTCGCCTGCTCTAGCGTAAATTTACGCTGATACAAATTGCTCAAATCCATCACCATCTGCCCATTAATTGCCGCAGTTGCAAGTAGATCTAATGCTGGAAAAGGATTGGCAAACGTTGTTCCTGCCACAACCCACTGAGCTTGATCAATCCGGGGCATGGCTCGATCGCGTCGCACCCGATTCAGGGCCGATTTCGCCTCAGCCTGAACTGCAGTAACGTTGCTGAGTGAGCTTGTTAGAACAAGCTGCTGCCCTTCCTGCGAGAGAATCTGATTCAAGCGATCGAGCAGTGGCAAAATTTGTGGCTCTGGCTTTTCTAGCCATTCTTTGAAGGTGCCATCTGATTGATGCTGCCGAATTTTTAGAGATTTTGGATTCGTCGCGATCGCAATCACATCTTGAGGTGCAAGCATCCCAGACATGCGATCGCGCAGATGATTCAGAATCACTTGCTGCGTTTCGGGCAGATACTGATCTTGCTTATTAAATAAAAGAATTAATCGTTTGCCGACAGCAGTAATTTGTTGAATGGCTTGAAATTCAGTTGAGGTTAAATCGCCGTTAGTCACGAATAAGACGACATCCGCCGAGCGTGCAAGCTTCCAAGCATCTCTTTCCGCAATAATCCCACTATCGGTAGCCGCAAATAATTCTGGCGTGTCTTGAATTACCAGCTTTTGTGAAACTTCACTCGTCCAACGATGCTCTAGCAGATTAACAAGCATCGTTTTACCGACGGATTTTCCGCCCATAACCGCAAAGCGAATTTCTTCACGATTTAAATCTGAAGTGATCTGATGGATCTGCGATCGCAGATCTGAGAGTTGCTGAGCGCTGCCATCGATCGTTAAATCCTGAGTCTCGATCGCCAGCAAGTCCAATAAGCCCTTTGCCTGAGCTAATTCATTCTGCACTCGATTCAGAGAGACTGGCTCAACTCGAATTTTTGGAGTATCGTCTTTCTGAAATTTCAGCGCTGCCCAAGCCACTCCGCTTCCAATCACGATCGCAGGAAGCCAGTCTCCCAGAGTATGCGTCAAATTTTCTAGAATCCAGAGCGAGAGGGCCGCGCCAATTCCGCCGAAAACTAACGATCGCTGCCACGAAATAGACATTCTTAATACATTTTGCAGATCACTGATTTCCAGGATAAGCCAAAGTTCCTCGATTGACCTGCCCCAATAGAAATCCATTTAAGCGTGAAAAAGCCCTCCGAATCTCGGAGGGCTTCATCTTGCTCAAACCGCTAGAGACTAACCGTTGATTGCAGGAGCAGAGAGTGCAACCGGAGCCGCTTCA
>JACJNW010000007.1 GCA_014695195.1 Cyanobacteria bacterium FACHB-DQ100
TAAACTATTCTGTTGTATATCGGTTCAAGCACTGTGAAGTGCGTCGCTTTCGCTCGGCTTCCCTCACCGCTTAATCAATATAGCCGGAACAGAAGGAGGATGTCAAGCAGGTTGACCAAAAAAATTTCGGGATTTCTAGAGAGGTGGCATTAACTCTTGTGCAGTAGGCTTCCCAGGATTTTGGAATAGAGGGCTTGAGTAAGAAGCTCGGCAGTTTTCTTATCGTTTTCCTGGCAATAGGCGCTTGTATAGAGGGGGGCGCTGATGCGAATAATGATATTTGCGCGGGGTGAGGCAGTAGGAGAGTAGGAGAGCGAGATCGGCACGATCGGTACTTGCACCCTTCCACTCGCTTCCGCTTGCAGCACTAATCGAGCCAGTCCGGTTTTGAATTCTCGTAAGGGACGATCGCGCACGATTCCGCCTTCTGGAAAAATGACGAGTTTACACCCAGCACAAAGTAGGTCTACAGCACATCGCATACTAGAAATGCTAGGACGAGAAAGATTGACTGGAAATGCGCCAAGCCGCTCGATCAGCCAGCCTTGAATTCCTTCAAACTGGTTTGCGTTGGTCATAAATCTGAGGGGTTCCCGGCTAAGAAGTGAGAGAACAAGAGGGTCCCAACGGCTGGAGTGTTTAGAAGCCAAGATTAAGGGACCTTGTTTGGGTAGATACTCCCGTCCGTGGATTTTGATCGAGCCAAAGTAAAGTTTTAGAACTGCTCGATGAATTGGATAGAGCGACCAATAAAGCCAGGGTTCAACAGTAGCAAGGCTAAACACGATGTTATCGACCTATGAAATTAGATAAAGTTCGGACGGTGAGGACTTGGGGAGGGGTAGCATCGGGTGGATAGAGAAAATCAACCTCGACCGATCGAGTCGTGCTGGGTGGAAGCGTCAAATTCAGGAGAGAGCTACCTTTTTGACCTCGACGTTGAACGAGGTGAATGAAACGGGTTTTGGGAATGGAGCGTTCGTCAAGATAGCGAAGACGAACCGTGCCACGGAAGAAGATGCGGGGGTCGGGCGGGTTGAGAAATACAAGTTCATTGCGGCTGCGGTCTTGTTTGATTGGCGTTTCGATCGAGATTGAAACCGTTTGAGCTTGACGAGTTGTATTTCGCAGAGGCAGCGTCAGGTTGTAATGGGTTGCATAGTTTCCATTAGCGAGGTAAGCAGTATCAGGATAGCGGACGAGCATGGGCGCACTCTGGATTTGTCCTGTGGCAAATGTGCCTTGCTCAAGGGTACTGAGACCGTAAGAAAAGGCATGACCGGGACTTGGAATACTGAGATAATCTTTTCGGTTATCGGTGATTTGTGCTTTCCACTCGGAGCCTTTGGAGACACCTGCCACTCGGCCATAGGTAATGTTTGTCGTTTTGGAGTTAGGGGGAGTAGGGGGAATATCTCTAGGTCCTGCAACACCCGCATTGACAAGCAGATTCAGCCATTCTTCGATCGTAGGAACTCGCTCGGTGCGATTCGGATTCAGGGGAGCAAACATTGCCAGCGTGGCGACATAAACGGGCGCTTGACTAAAGAGGCGCATTAATGTGGAGCGACCATTAGAAGTTGGGGTGACTGTTCCTGCTGGAATGGGCAAGTTCATCAGCATTTGAGCCTGCTTTGGGGGAATGATCATGGCAGTTGGAAGGTTCGTCTGTCTACGTCCACGCAGTATATCGCCGACAACACGACTGCCAGGGCCTGCAAAAACAGTTCCAACAGGATCTTCAACGTGAGGAGGAAGATCGATAAATAGAGCATCGGGACGAGTCAGGTAGGTCGCGGCTTGAGAGATATCTACGTGAACAGGTCGATCGTTGGGATTGTAGATCACGATACCTTGAAAGAGCGATCGGGTTTGGTTAGGATTACTGGCTCTAGAGATGTGATGAGCAAAGATATCAAATCTGCCATTAAAGGCGTAGTTTAGATGGGCTGAAGGAACACGCATCCCAGCAGAAGGAAAAGTCGAAAGCAAAATTCCTTCGGTTAAGACGACTTCAGGACTATTGCTATTAAAAACAGGAACATCATCCAGCTTGCCAGGAAGAGCGCGGATTTCTTGAGCTTCGACGAATTCTTGGGGTGGAACACTTTCTTGTAGAGGAAGTGTTTCCTGGTTTGTGGGTTGTGGAGAAACGATCGGAGCAGGAGAAACTGGAACCCTTGCAGAAAGCTGGGCAGGAGGTAAGAGGGGCAACATCAGGAACATGAGAAGACTATCAAACCGACTTGGATCAAAGTGAATATACAGCAGAAGTCAAAAATGGCACTCCTGATACTGCTCCATTTTGAACATTCTTTGCGTTAATGAAGCATAGAATTTGTCGCAAAGTCGTATCCTATGCCTTCCGTTATGGTGCAAAGTTGCTCTGAGATTAGGGATTCAATCGTTAAGCTGCGATCGATTCCAGGTGTTTTCGGTTTTGTCCTAAGCATGAATTTTATCGGCTTGGGAGTATTATCTCAAGCTGCGGTTGCGGCTCCCAAAAACAGCGATTACTGCGAAGGTCGGTTAAACGAGGGTTGGCTAACTGGGTTTCATCTGTGTCAGTTTCCCAGCGGAAGCCGATTTCAGGGAAATCTACGGCAGCACAGACGAGAAGGTCCAGGGGTATTCATTTACCCAGATGGAACTCGGTGCGAAGGAAACTTTCAGGACAACTTGTTAAATGGTCGGGGTGTTTGTCAATTTGCTAGTGGTAATCGCTATGAGGGTGAATTTCGCCAAAATGTGCGAGAAGGGCGCGGAATTTTTGTTTATCGAGATGGGACGCGCTGCGAAGGAAGTTTTCGATCGAACGCATTGAATGGATTTGGGCGCTGTACCTTCCTAAGTGGAAATCGCTACGAGGGAACCTTTCAAAATAATGTTCGGCAAGGGCGCGGAGTATTTGTCTACACGAATGGAACTCGATGCGAGGGCGAGTTTCGGCAGAACGCCCTGAATGGATTTGGAGTTTGTATGTATCCGAATGGCGATCGCTATGAGGGATCATTTCAGAACAATCAGCGAAATGGGCGCGGAACTTATATTTTTGCCAATGGCAGACGCTCGCAAGGAGCCTGGCGCAATGGCAATCCACCACAGGTTAGACCCGCTCGATCTAGAGCAAATCCTCGTCGGCAAGTGCAATCACCACAGCGCCGACGAGTGAGGTAATTCTAGTTTTTAATCAACCTCCAAGTCTGCGTCCAAGCTTGAGAGGATTGAATGATGCAGTAATGCCAAATTCTTCTGCAAACTCAAGAACACGGCAATGCGCCCTTCCGTCTCGGACAATCCCTGTGAGAATAATCGGTGAATTACCGCCTTGAAGGCTCATCTCGAACAGAGGGTATCCAACACTCGGTTGAACTTTATCCTGTAAATATTTCGGAGCAGTGTCTGAATTACCAATTAAGATACGGCGCTTACTGCTATCCCAGAAGTAGGACAAATTATAGAGCGTTAGTAACTCTCCGGCTCTAGCCCAGGATGATCCATTTTCATCGATCGAAACAGTTAGAGGTTTGCCATTCGCCTCGATCGTTTGATCGCTGACAAACTTCAGAGGTTTAGGGGCGGGGGAAGCACCTTGAAAGTATTTGAGAATTTTTTCTCGAAGAACGTCACCCCCATTCGTAGCACCTCTTCTGGACAACTGCAAGAAGTCCCAGCGCTCTCCCGTTCCTCCCCACATTAAAGGCCCGTAATTTTCATGCACAATCCATCCATCCCGATTAGAAGCGGCTTCAGCGTGGGTCATGATGGATTTAACATTGATGTCTTTTTCTGTCCAGTTCCAGCTTTTGGCAACTCGCGCCACTTCCTGGCACATGGCTTCGATTTGAGCATCAGTTGGTGGTAAGTCCCAAGGATCTTCTCCACCCATACAGGCACAGGAGATGCCAATTGAGTTATCGTTCCGTCTGTAAGTGTGACCGGACAAATCAATCGTATAGTCATGCAGGCGATGAATTCTGCCATTACCGGTCACAATCGTATGGTAATGATCTCTTACAACCCAGTCGTAATGGGTTGCAGTCCAGTGCAGATAAATTTTTGCTGACATATTGCACCTTAATGTGATTGAGCAAAGTGTAATGAGCAATGAAGCGTCTTTGTGCTATTCGTCTTTAGTTGGGAATGTGCCCAAACAGATACTTCAATCGATCGACCCGTTTTTCAGAAATATATAGACGACTTGAATACGGGCTGCTGATTTCGCAGGCTCTTCAAATAGCTTTTG
The DNA here is from genome assembly GCA_014695195.1 of Cyanobacteria bacterium FACHB-DQ100. NCBI lineage: Bacteria > Bacillati > Cyanobacteriota > Cyanobacteria bacterium FACHB-DQ100. Next base: position 4,247 of record JACJNW010000007.1, read on the forward strand.
TATAATACCTAACACGGAGAATAAGATTTTACTTTTAATAATGCATTTGATATAAGTTATGCACTTGAGACATGAAAAAGCTCGATCGCCTTGACGACCGAGCCTTGGAGCTACTCTCTCTTAAATCTGATAAAACTTTTAGTCAAACAATCCTTCAGTCACACCATCTCGGAGGCTTACAGATCCCCACCCCGGAGCGCCAACAAGAAGATTACAACTGGACCTGCCAGCATAACCATCGCAACCAAGGTCACTTGAACGAGCGCTTCAAAGTTAATGTCGTTCAGAAAGCTCAAAAACTCCATCTGTCCCCCCGTATACTCTAAGCTCTATATAAAATTCGTGAAGCTTCGATACAGGTTATTTTATCGGTCGATCGCATCATTCTTAAGGAAGTTAACAAAACTCAACAAAACTCAAAGCTAGTAATAGAAAATTCATTGGCTCAGATTTTAGCTGGCGTTAGTTGTCGAATTGCTACATTGGGAGCTATACAAATGGGTGGCGTGCTAGAACACCAGGCGTTATGGAAATCTTGATTGTCGAAGACGAAGCGGAAATCGCTCAACTGATTCAACTCTACCTGGAAAAAGAGGGATTTTCATGTCGTACCTGTCGCGATGGAATCTCTGCTTTACAGATTTTCCAAGAGCAAAAGCCTGACCTGATTATTCTCGACTTGATGATTCCTGGACTTGATGGGCTAGAAGTTTGCGCTCGCGTTCGGCAAAAACCCGGAAGTAAAGACCCATTTATCCTGATGCTGACAGCAAAGGGCGAAGAACTCGATCGCATCATCGGATTATCGACAGGTGCAGATGATTATATGGTCAAGCCTTTTAGCCCCAAGGAATTAGTGGCGCGGGTTCGGGCGCTGCTGCGTCGCACAATGCGCCAGGGAGGACAATCGCAGGTTTACCGCACTCAAAACTTCATTCTCGATGTGGATCAGCGATCGGCGGCACGGCAAAAGGACGATCACACCGAGCCTTTGGATCTGACCACGCTAGAGTTTGATCTGCTTTCCACCTTTATGAGCTATCCAGGGCGGGTCTGGAACCGAACTCAACTAATCGACAAGCTTTGGGGCAGCAATTTTTTTGGGGATGAGCGCGTTGTCGATACGCATATTGCACGGTTGAGAAAAAAAATTGAACCTGACCCCGCAAATCCTACTTTTGTTAAGACGGTGATTGGGGTGGGTTATAGATTTGAAGACATCGCCACATGAGCAAGCCGAACCTCCGCACTCGCTTATTTCTGTCCCACATGATTGTGATGGTCGTGGGTCTGAGTACCCTAATAACGGTTGGCAAGATTTACACCCCTCGCTTATTTTTGGTGCATCTAGAACAATTGCAGGGCATTGATTTTAGCGTGGTGCGGATCAAGGGGCGACTGATCGATGGATTTGAATCAGCTTGGAGCCGGGGCGCATTTTGGTCGGTGGTGGTCGGGGGGACAACCGCGATCGGGCTGAGCTATTGGGTGTCAAAGCGAATCATGCAGCCTTTGATTCAGATGGAGCAAATTACGCAGCGCTTTGCGGCTGGACATTTAGAAGAGCGAGTGCCTAAGAACGAAATTCCCGAACTCAATCGACTAGCTGAAAGCTTTAACCGGATGGCGCAAGATCTTGAAGGAGTAGAGCAGCGTAGACGCGATCTAGTGGGAGATCTCACGCACGAACTTCGGACACCTTTAACGGTGGTCGAAGGCTATCTAGAAGGATTGGCGGACGGCACGATCGAGCCATCTCCTGACATTTATCAACGTCTTGTAAGAGAAACCGTGCGTTTGCGTCGCCTCGTCAATGATTTGCAAGAACTCTCAAAAGCAGAAGCAGGTTATCTACCGATTCATCTGCAACCGTTAGCAATTCGTCCGCTCCTGGTCGCGATCGTGCAGAAATTTTCTGATCAACTGATGGAGGATAGTCCCGCACTCAGCGTGGATTGTCCAGAGTCTTTGCCGCTTGCTTCAGCCGATCCAGAACGAGTCGAGCAAGTGTTAATCAATCTGGTTGGCAATGCTTTACGCTACACGCCGCAGGGCAGCATTACTCTTAGAGCTTGGACAGAACTGGAACGGATTTGGATTGCAGTCGAAGACACAGGACAGGGAATTAAGCCTGAAGATCTGCCTCATGTCTTTGAGCGGTTTTGGAGATCGGATCGATCGCGCGATCGCCATTCTGGTGGAACCGGCATCGGGCTTGCCATCTGTCGGCGGCTTGTGGAACTGCAAAAAGGCACGATTGAAGTAGAAAGCGAGGTTGGTAAAGGTAGTACATTTCGGTTCTCTCTGCCGATTGTGGCTGAAAAATCCAAGCTTCTATCGTTGCGAGAGTAGGGGGGTGTCACTGCTTCGAGATAGGAGAGACACGAGCTTGTCAAATGAGTTTCCTACAGTAGTAGAGTCAAATCCTTAACCCCTGTTATGCTTCCTATAGCTCTTGTTGTGTTAATCATTGGCGCAATTACGTTAGGGGGACTTGTCTTCATGGGCTACTTGTTCCCGCAGAGTCATCGCTCCTACTCTAACCGCAAACCCTAAATGACGCGACTGACTGCTGCTAGCCTCGATGGATCACCCATTAAACTCGGTAAGGTAACGCTCCAAGTTGCTCACGCCCCTGGAAAATCTCCGGCGATCGTCTTTGTGCACGGTGGTTTGGGCAGTCGCTTGAATTGGTGTTTGCAGTGGGATTATTTTCGATCGCAGGGACAAGAAATTCTCGCCTATGATTTGGCGGGACATGGACAATCAGGGCGGTATCAGCGCTATTCGATCGGACGGCATCGCCGCGATTTAACGCGACTGCTTCAGCATTTCAAGATTCATCGCCCGATTTTGTGCTGTCACAGCTACGGTGTTCCTGTCGGATTAGAGTGGGTGCGGCGATATGAAGCAACTGCGCTGATCGCCATCGGAGGGGGGACGCACAATCTTACGCCTTGGTGGGAGATTCCTCTAATTAAGTTCTTTGCGCTCGGTGGACATCATCTTTATCACTGGCAATTGGTTCAGGGATTGCTGCGATCACTGATGGTTTCAGAATCTAATGCAGCCTTAATAGAGTTTCACGATCGCAATCAGGTTCCGAGTGATGCTCATCCTTACGAAGCGATCGAAGCGTTTTGGGGCTATGACGCGCAGCATCATCCGTTGAAGTGCCCCGTTACGGTGATTACAGGCAGCGATGACCCGATGTTTCCACCCACGATGGGACATCAGTGGTTAGCGAATTTGCTTCATGATCAACCTCGAAGCCAGCACATTACAGTTTCAAACGTCGGGCATTTAGTGATGGCAGAAGCTCCTGAAGTTGTAAATCAAGCGATTTCAGATTGGATTCATACAGATGTGCAACCATGACTCAATTTTTGCCACAAGAAAGCCAAGGCTTCAACCTTGGCAGCAGTGACTTGAGGTAACTAGAGGAGAAACAAGATTAGTCGATCGCGTCTTTCACAGCATCATTCAGCGATTTGCGAGCTTCTTTGGCTTTGAACTTGGTATCTTCACCTGCACCAGCAACGCTGTTACCGACGTTATCTGAAACGTTTCCAGCGCCCTGTTGAATGCGCTCACCTAATTCTTTCGTTTTTTCAACTGCCCGTTCACCGGATGCGCTGATGCGATCGCCAACTTTTTTCGCTTCTTCTTTGGCGTTGTTTGCACGACTGTTTACAGCATTACCCAAGGTGTCCTTTGTCCGCTCAGCCGCATAACCAGGATTTTTGTAGAGTTCAGCGTTGCGAGGTTCTGCCTTCGTCGGATCGTTACTGGTGATGTTGCGTTTTGCGTTGTCAACCAGGGATTTTGCCTTATCCGTTGGAATTTGTCCAGGAGGCGTATCGCTAAAATTGTTCATTCCGCCTTCATAGGGCTGAGTTTGTCCAACTGGATGCGAACCACCATCATCCATTTGAGCTTTAGGCGTTTTCGCTTGAGCGGCATTGCTGCAAGCGGTATTCAATAACAACATCACGCCTGCAAAAAACACGATCGCAATTTGTTTTAAGCGGGTCGCTTTGATAAAGGATGCAATTTTCTTCATAAGAATCTCCATTGAAGTTAAATCATGAAAGTTGAAATACTACTTTTCGATCGCGGGATTCATTTTGCTTTCGGGGCGCTGATTGGCAGCATTTGCCGTGTCTTTGAGAAACGCTGAAGCATCTTGTACCGATTGACCTGCTCTTTCAAGCACTTTCGAGCTTGGGTCAGCACGATCGATCATCGGCTGTTTCTCATTCGGCAAAGGCGGCAATGAGGTTTGTTGAACGGCTCCAACGTCAGGGTTCTTCGAGTTAGAGACATCCGACCCTTTGTAAATCATGTCCGAGCCATTGGTATTCACGCCGAGATCGGCTACGAAAAGAGGCGTTGCGCTACTGTAGGCAGTATTTAGGGTCAGAACAAGCGCGATCGCAACGGTCGCTAAAAGCTGTCCAATATTTTTGAGTCGTTTTAGCTGCAAACGAATCAGTTTCATTCCTGCGCTCCTTTTTGTGTCGAACGGAAGTCAATTCCGCTTATGTTTGTCAAATCAGCAAGCAGGGTTTCAGAGGTAAAGGCTGAAACTCTAGCAATTCAGTTTATTGATGCGTCTCAAACATACATATCTGGCTTGAATTTCTACCTCTAACGCAAGTCACATTCGCGCTAGTAGGGAGGTCGATTTCTTTCTGTCTTCAGAAGGATTACGCTAAGAAGGGCGATTCATTCAAGAACTCATGCAGCGTTTTCGGACGAAATGGTTTAAATCCACACTCCGCTGGCTTATTCTCACTGCGGTTGTTTTCTTTTTATTTCAATCGCTGCAAAAACACTGGCAAGAAGTTACGAAATTGCGGATCGATGGCAGGGGGATTGCTTGCCTTGCGGTTGCGATCGGGGTGACGCTATTCGCTCACATTTTCGCAGGCTATGTTTGGAGCTGGATTTTAGGCGTTTTGTCTTATCGAGTTTCTGGCAGTTGGGGTGCACAAACGTATCTCAAAACTAATATTGCAAAATACTTGCCAGGAAATGTTTGGCATTTCTATGGGCGCATTAATGCAGCGAAACAAATTGGAATTCCGATCGCGCCTGCAACGCTGAGCATTCTACTTGAGTCGCTTCTGATGGCTGGAGCCGCTTGCTTCTTTGCAATGGTGAGATTTCACTCAGCAATTTGGCTGCAATGCGCGATCGTGATTGTGATATTGATTGCCATTCATCCGGTCTTTCTCAATGTTGCGCTGAAGCAGGTGAGCAAACTGAAGCAATCAACGGGCTTGATTCAGCTTGATCGATACCCGTTGTTACCGCTTCTAGGTGAATTAGGATTTTTGGGATTGCGATCAGTCGGGTTTATTTTGACGTTTCTAGCGCTGCGATCGATATCTAGTGCAGAGCTGCCGCTATTATTCAGTGGGTTTGCTTGGGCATGGCTCCTTGGATTTATCATTCCGGGTTTGCCAGGGGGGATTGGTGTGTTTGAAGCGATCGCCGTGGCAATATTTAGCCAAGCCTTTCCAAGCGCCCAAGTGCTTGCACTGGTTGCACTTTATCGATTCGTGAATACTTTGGCTGAGGCGATGGGAGCCGGACTTGCCGCGATCGACGAGCGATGGTCAAGATGATTCATCAGATTTCAGACCATGGCGAATAATTGGCTTCATCTGAGAAAAAATTCGATAGTGATCGAGATTGATCGAAGTTCGGGGGAGCGCTGCCTGAGTTTGCTGCATATTTACGAGGTTGTACTGTACGTTTTCAGCGTGAATTGCAAACGTCACATTGAAGATTTCTAAGAAGTTAATAATCCAGCTACACTCTTGTTCCGGCAACTTATCATAATATCGGATTAAGATCGCAATCTGTGCCTCAAGATGCGATCTTGAAGCGCTACAAATGAGAACCAACTTTAACAGAACAATAACTAACGTCATGGAATTGCCTTGTGCCAGCAAAGCAACGAAAAGCGGTGAGGGATCTTGGCGGTTTTCAGTCGTTAATACCTCGATTAGACGATTACAAGTTCTCAAAATGAGAGCATCTGTTAATGGCAAAAAATCGTAATCTACGTACAGCAAATCTAGTTTTTCAGCCAGTTTAGATTGAAGCATGATCGCAAAGCTACTATGCTGATCGACTGAAAAAATCAAATACTTCTGAAGGCTTTGTTTAAATTCTCTGTAGTTCAGAGTTTGAATCTGATTAATAAAGATATTGGCTAGGTTTTCGTAGCTGAATTGCCCTCGTTTTGCAACGATCGCTTTAACCAGCATCAAAACGTTATCCCCTAAAGCGGTCGGATTTTCGGGTGTCTTTCCGGGTACTACCGCAGATTGAGATTTTGCAATATACATTGCTAAATCAAACTTAAATCGGTCTTTTAATTGCCTGGAAAGCGCCCGCGCTGCTTCTCGCTGCTCAATGGGATTATTGCTTTCAACATATTGTGGAACCAATAAGTAAGAGATGTAACGATTAATCCATTTTTTCTGCCGATTCTCATTTCGAGTGGCAAAGAGTTTTAGATCTTCGTAATCCTTACTATTAATAAAATTCTGAATCCAGCTTTCTAAATGCTTAAGATTTGAATTAGCGAGTTGAGATTGAGTTTCAAACTCCTGAAAAGATTGGATAAGAGATTGAATTGCAGTATAGTGCCGTGTAGCATCCCAGTTATTAACTAGGATATAGCAGCAGCGCTTTAGGGCATTTCTAAATTCAATTTCGTTCCGTTGAGCAATAAGCTGCTCGATCGCGTGAGAAACTCTAGAACCTGCGAAATCGCCATTGCAGAGAAATAAACGCTTAAATTCTAGTAAAACTTCTTCTGGAAACCATTGCCTCACAACTTCCAGAAAGAACTGATAAAGCGTTTCTTGAGCCTGCTGAATTTTTGGTGATGTAGTCAATCGATTCAGTTGATGGCTAGAAACTATTTCATCGTCAAATTGATCGATTGTCCCCGCTTGCTCTCCGCTTCCCGAATTACGATCAGGTGAACCTGATGTTTTACTCATGACTTCAGCACCATAACGAACGAGACCCATTCGCGCAAACTCAGGTAGAACCTCTAGGTGATACTGCGAATTCAGCGCCTCTTGCTTCAGTTTGCCCACTACCTACAGATGAGCAAACAATCGCCGCGATCGTTCAACTTCCGTCAAAAAGCTCCACATGCGAAGCACTGCGATTCTCGTTCACCATTCTTTCGCGATCGGAGTGCGGTCAGAATAAGACCAGCCGCCGCAATAAAGTTCTCATAAAGAGGATATGGGTTTGCAAAGTTCAGTTGTATTCTGCTAGGTGCAGGGTGCTTCTACCTCAATCCGATTACCCATCGTCAGAGGACATAAGGGATGAAAACAGCACTCATTGCAGGACTGATTCTAACGATCGTCGCAACCCAAGCAAAAGCACAGACAAAGGAGACCGCTACGGGCTTTTCGCCAATCGCAACTTTCAAGCACCCATCCTGACAGGCAAGCTCCGCAACTACTCACCCGAAGGAATGCCCCATAACTTACCGAACTTCATCTTTTTAGGGGATAACACGACCTCAGCCAATGGGTCGGTCAGAATCACGCGAGTCGATTTAAGCCGGAGTGCAATTCCATTTTCCCCGATCGCAGCTCGTGCCCGCATCACCTCTACTCCAACGGCTGCCCCAGAACCCGTCACAATACTGGGTTCAGGAGCCGCGATCACAATTGCGGGAATATTACAACGGAAACGTCGCTGATTGATTAGAATTCCTAATCACAATGAACAGTGGAAGCAACGATCGCAGATCTGTCAAACCATAGACAAACTGTAATAATCTAGATACTGCGCGGAAAATGGAAGGGAGTTTTCGGTTATGGCAAAAGCGGTTGGAATGGTAGAAGTGCGCGGATTGCCGCCTGCGCTGGCTGTTGCCGATGTCATGGTTAAAGCCGCACGAGTTACGCTCGTTGAAATGGAAAAAGTCAGCGGGGCATACGTGACGATCGTCGTGCGGGGCGATGTATCAGAGGTGAAGATTTCTGTCGAAGCAGGACTGGAAGCAGCGAAAAAGATGCACTCCTACAAGGAAGGTGACAAGCTCTTCTTGTCATCGCACTATATTCCGCGTCCAGATGACAACTTAATGGTGGTTTTACCAATCGACTACAGCGATCGCACGGACGAATTCAATCGCGTCTAAGAATCGGAAAAGGCTATACTCCTGTTGATTTCCTTTTTCGTTCTTTCATGTCTCTGGCAAATCTTACACAGGCTGACCTTGAGGGTTGGGTTGCTCAAGCGCGGCAATTGACGCTTCAAGGACGCTTGCCAGACTATATTCCTCAATTGGCGCAGGTTGATGCTCAACTCTTAGCGGTGCAAACGATCGGCGATCAGAATTTGATTGCAGGCGATTTGGCTCAGCCCTTTGTGCTAATGAGCGTGGTAAAGCCGTTTTTGCTCTTGTTTTTGCTAGAGCAAGTCGGGATTGAGCGCGTGTTTCAGCAGGTGGGAACACAGCCATCAGATCAGCCCTTTCATTCGATCGCACAACTCAAGCTCGATGAGGGGCACCCTCGCAATCCAATGATTAATAGTGGCGCGATCGCGCTAACTGGATTAATGCCAAAAGCCTCTGGAACCGCGAGATGTGAAGCCTTTCGTCAATGGTTGAATAATCTGGCATACACAGAATTTAGGCTGGATGAGAAAGCATTGGATTCGGTGCGTTCGCTGCCTAATCAAACCAATCGGACGATCGCGGATCTTCTGGCGCAGCGCCAGTTAATCGATCGTGTCGATATTGCGATCGATACTTATAACCAAATCTGTTGCTTGTCGGGCACGATCGCGGACTTGGCAAAATTAGGCCTATTGTTAGCCAAACCGCACGATCGAATCTTTCCAGTCCACCAACAAATCGTGTCAGCGTTGATGTTGACTTGTGGATTATATGAGGCATCAAGCGCCTTTGCCGTAACCGTGGGATTGCCGATGAAATCTGGAGTCAGTGGAGCGCTACTAGCGATCGTTCCGAAGCAAGGCGCGATCGCCTGTTACAGCCCCGCGATCGATCCCGTAGGAAATTCGGTTGCAGGAATATTTTTGATCGAAAAGCTGTCTCAAGAATTGGGATTGAGTGTGTTTAGGTAATGAACTTTCTGAAGTGACTTTCTGAAGTGAAAGACGCGATCGATTGCGTCTTTCGCGTCATCCCCAATGCGCTATGATTTGTCCTGTTCAAACGGCGCTAAATCATGAAGTTACGAACAGTGACAGCAACTCGCTATGTCACGCCGCTGCGCGAAGGTGGATCGCTGCCTGCGATCGTCGAAGCCGATGATGATGGAATGTATGTGTTGAAGTTTCGGGGCGCGGGTCAGGGAGCGAAATCTCTGATTGCGGAATTGATGGTCGGTGAGATGGCTCGATCGATCGGACTTCCGGTTCCTGAGATTGTTTTTATTGATCTCAATCCTGACCTTGCCCGCACAGAACCTGATCCCGAAATTCAAGATCTCATCCGCGCCAGTGCCGGTCTGAATTTAGCGCTGGACTATCTTCCGGGTTCAATCACGTTTGATCCAGTCGCCGGAACAGCAGATGCAGAACTCGCTTCGAGAATTGTCTGGCTTGATGCGTATGCAACCAATGTCGATCGCACCGCTCGTAATGCCAATATGCTCGTTTGGCACCGCAATCTCTGGCTGATTGATCATGGTGCCGCACTTTACTTTCATCACACCTGGACAAACTATCTTCAGCGCAGCAAAGATCGATTTCCTGCAATCAAAGATCATGTGCTGCTGCGGTTTGCGACGGAACTAGAAGCGGTAGACTCAAAAATGTCTGAACAACTCACACCGCAGGTGATTGAATCGCTGGTCAATCTCATCCCGGAGTCGTGGCTCGTTGAGAACACTCCGTTTTCGCAGCCTGATGAGCATCGATCGGCCTACATTGAGTACCTATACGCTCGATTAGAGCAACCCCGTCATTTCTTAGAGGAGGCTATCCGTGCCCGACCGCTTGCCCTATGATTATGCGATCGTTCGCGTTGTTCCCAAAGTAGAGCGAGAAGAGTTTGTTAATGTTGGCGTGATTGTCTCTTGTCCAACCCGCAAATTGCTACAAGCGCGAATGGAACTCGATGAAAGTCGGGTCATTGCTCTCGATTCGACGATCGATCTTGAATTGGTGCGCCAGCATCTTGCCGCGATTCCAACGATTTGCGCGGGTGGCAAGCAAGCAGGAGCGATCGGGCAGCTTCCACAACGAGAGCGATTCCATTGGTTAGTTGCACCCCGCAGTACGATCATTCAAACTTCACGAGTTCACACCGGACTGTGTGAGGACTTAACCGCAGTTCTCGAAGATTTGCTGAATAAGATGGTGCGTCCTGCCCGGACAGATACGATCGTTGTACCTGCCCGGATAGAATCAGTTAGTTCATGATGTGAGTGTTGGTGCTGAAGTAGTAGAACGCCGCTAAAAGTACGATCGACAGCACGCCAATTAATGTACTGGTGAGAAGAACTGCTGAGGACTTCTTACCTTCTGTGGATTCAGTATTGGATTTCATAACAGTATTTCCTTGAATAATTTAGTCATTATTTTGGACAGAACAATCTCAGAGAAAATCCAGCTTTAGAGTTAAATCATCTTTGATATTTTGTAATCTCTCTGCATCCGAAGATTAAGAATAATCAGTAAAACCGAGGAATTACGGGAGAAAGCCTTAATGAGATCATCAGTTCGCAGTACCATCAGAGTCAAACGCTTCTCCAAGGTGGGTTTATGGTACTCAAGTACGCTTATTTTCCCGGTTGTGTGGCGCAGGGAGCCTGTCGCGAGTTAGATCAATCTACCAAAGCGGTGGCACGATCGCTCGGCATCGAACTGATTGAACTGAAAAAAGCTTCCTGCTGTGGATCGGGAACGTTTAAGGAAGATTCGCAACTGCTCGAAGATACCGTGAACGCTAGAAATATCACATTAGCAGAAGAATTGAACTTACCCTTGTTAACGCATTGCAGCACTTGTCAAGGTGTGATCGGGCACGTTGATGAACGGTTGAAATCGGCAGAGCCGGACTATTTGAATCAAGTTAACGGCTTTCTGAAAAAAGAAGGGTGTTCGCCCTACAAAGGCACAAGCGAAGTAAAACATCTTCTGTGGGCATTAGTTAGCGATTACGGATTAGAGGCGATCGCCGCCAAAGTCACACACAGACTTTCCGGTCTAAAGTGCGCGGCTTTCTACGGCTGCTACCTCTTGCGCGCACAGAATCACCCCTACGATGATCCGTTTAATCCGAAATCAATGGAAAATCTGTTTGAGGCGATCGGAGCCACTCCGGTTTACTATCGCGGACGGACTCAGTGCTGCGGCTGGCCCTTGGCGAGCTATGCCACTGAGCAATCTTTCAAAATGGCAGGAACCCATATCGAAGAAGCGATCGCGGCTGGAGCCGATTGTCTGGTCACACCTTGCCCCCTGTGCCACCTGAATTTAGATTCTCGCCAGCCGGAAGTGGAGCAAATGACCGGAAAAACACTCGGCTTACCTGTGCTGCATCTGTCGCAACTCGTCGCACTCGCGATCGGCGTTTCACCCCAAGAATTAGGACTCGATCGGCATATTGTTTCCACACAACCCGTACTGGCAAAATTAGGACGATAGAAAAATCTGACGTTGCTGAATGAAAGCATGAATCCGTCATGCTTCGCAAGGAGAGCAGGCTTGCAAATTCGTTAGTCTTCGCTAAGCTTCACGAACCCTCTGCATCTGAGGTTCCCGACATACAGCGCGTTTACGCAATTTTTCAATTGCTGCGATCGCGTGTTGATGCTTGAGTAGATCGCTCTGCATCGAGAACAGCCAAGCCGCTTTTTTCAAGTCTCGCATCGCGCCTGTTTGATCGTTCAGAGCAGTGCGAGCTAAACCACGATGAAAATAAGCAATCGGATTTTGATTCTCGATCGCCAGCAAAGCAGTAAATCCCTCGATCGCACTGACATAATCACCTAATTCAAACTGAATTAGAGCGCGATTGTTGCAAGCGATCCTGTGATGTGGATCCAGTGCAATCACTGTCGAGTAATCTTTGATTGCACCTCGCCGATCGCCCAGTTCATACAAGGTCATTGCTCGATTGAGATAAGCGATCGTGCTGTCGGTTTCTAACTTTGGATGATCAAAGCGATCAATTAATCCCTGAATCACCACAGCGTTTTGAGTCCGAAGCCCGATCGCCATTTCTGGAAAAGCGCTGCTTGCTGTTGCAACGGGCTGGAGTCCCAAGATGCTGTAGGTCGAATCGCAAACCAAGAAGTTTTCGCGAGTTCCCAAGACCTTGAAGCGAAATTGAGTCGGATAGCTGCGCTTGAGCTGCGTGAGTTGACTGAGAATGCTTTTCAGAAAGGGATTAGATGTACGATCGTAGATATAACGGGCTTGTTGTGCAGACGCTTCATCGCCCAAATGCCCCCAGCCCAAATCCAGCACTCCACCTCGATCGAGAAAAGCTTGAAACTGCTGCAACAATTCATCGTCTAGCGTTGCACGATCGGGATAAGGAAATACTACAATCAAGCGCGATCGTGCCTGAGCGATCGCTTCTTTCAGCACAGTCCGCATCTGCTCAAACGGATCAATACTTGGTGTTAGATTAAGCATCAATTCGTAGTCCGACTTTGTAGAAGATTGAGCCGTAGAAGATTGAGCTAATGTTGCAAGCTGACTTTCCGTAATCTCTAAGCGTGAGGTCAAATACTTAATCTGAGTTTGTAAAGCACTGGCATCGAGCATCGTAGGCAGATGACTCATTCGTTCTACAAGCTGCTTTTGGTGGCGATCGATCTGCTGAGCCTGATCCTGCACACTGCTAAATTGTTCTTGCAACTGATTGAAATGCTCATTAAGCATCGTTTGGATTTCATTCTGCAACTCGGCTAAATTTGCACCTGTATTAAGGCGCTCTTCGAGTTGTGCCACTGTAGCTTGCAACTTCTCGATCTGACTTGTTGATGCAGCGGGATGTCCGTTCACCACCCAAGAAGACAAGGTATCGATCTGCTTTCGCATGATCGTATTCACCGATCGCAAGGGTGCAACAGTCTGCTCTAGACTTTGATGTTGGTTGCGAATCTTCTCAATCTCAGCCATCAATTTCGCCAGATCCCGTCGCGTCACTAGCTCTCCTACAACTTTCACCAAGCCATCGACCTCTTGCTTTAGAGCAATGCCATCAAACGGTTGAGGTAAGTTATTCAAACGACGATGAATCTGATAAAGCTCATCTTGAAGCACACGCGGAATGCCCTGCTTCTGGCTGGCTACAACTTCCGAAATCTTTGTCTGCAACTGCACCACTTCATGCCGCAATTGAGCGATCGCGCTTTCTGCGGTTTCCACTCGGTTGGTTGTCGCCACTTGGTCTAGGTACTGCAAGATCGTGGCGAGCGCCTCTGAAAGCTGGGAGTATTTTGTGTTGAACTGCGCTAGTTCTTGTTCAAGCTGGTTAGACTTGTGCTGCTCGATCTTACTGAGCCGTTGAGAAGCATCGCGCTGTAGTTGTGCGATCGAAGTGTCGTGTCGCTGCTGAATTGTTTTGCGAAGGTTAGCAAGATCAACATAGTTCGGACGAGTGCGGACTTGTAGATTTAATTCCTTAATGTCATTAGAAAAGCGCTGATCAAGCTGTGCAATGCTTGTTTTTGCGGTTTCTAACGTCTCTTGATCAAGCCGGGAGCGATTAATTAAATTCAGCAGCAGCAAACAAGAGACAGGAGCAGCGGTGAATGCGAATTGCTGAGACGCGATCGCGGCGACCGACCCAACTCCCGACCCAATCAGTGCAAAATATTCAACCCAATTGAGCCATTTTGTATTGTTCATGTTGCCCCTGAATCCTACAAGTCACTGAGTAATAAAAGCTACATTGCTTGCTGTTTGTCTCTACAGTTGTACGATCGTGGAATCAGGAAATTCACTCCAAAAAATTCTTTATGTCTGATCTGAAAGCGCTAATCTTTGATGTTGATGGCACGCTAGCCGATACCGAACGCGACGGGCACCGGATTGCTTTTAATCGCGCCTTTGCGGATTTCGGGCTGAATTGGGATTGGTCGATCGATCTCTACGGGCAATTGCTCGAAGTCGCAGGCGGCAGAGAGCGGATTCAGCAATATGTAGAAACCCACAAAGCAGAAGTGCCAAAGGGCGAAGATCTCCAAGAATTTACAGCCAAACTTCACGCTGCAAAAACCGAGCATTATCAGGAATTAGTCAAAGAGGGCATCATTCCACTGCGTCTAGGCGTAAAGCGATTGATCGAAGAAGCAAGACAGGCGGGGATAAGACTGGCGATCGCCACCACCAGCCGACCGGAGAACGTGGTAGCACTACTCGAAACCGAACTCGCACCCGATAGCCCCAACTGGTTTGAAGTGATCGGGGCAGGCGACATGGTTGAACATAAGAAACCCGCACCGGATGTCTACTTCTATGTGTTGGAGAAGTTAAATTTGAGGGCAGCGGATTGTATTGCGATCGAAGACTCTTACCAGGGATTACAAGCCTCACTCGCTGCCGGAATTAAGACCGTCGTGACGCTTAACGACTATACGCGATCGCAAGACTTCAGCGGAGCCGCGATCGTCGTCGATCAGCTAGGGGAACCTGATCAGCCTTTGAAAGTTCTGCAAGGACAGATGGGACAACCTTATCTTGATCTAGCCGCCTTGAGAATCTTATGAATTTACGAATCCTCCCTGCCGCGATCGGTCTTTTGATTGCGATGCCCGCTTTTGCCGAACGACTTGAGCTAAAAAATCCAGCTTGGAAAGAAGTTCCCAACACTCAGTTCGACGGAACTGCCTACGTGAACGTCAATGGCATTCAAAAAGCAGGGAGTAACGTGATTTATGAAGTTGTGAATGCAGAGGCAGCTTATTCCCAAGTCGAAATGAACTGTAAGATGCAACGGTTTCGTACCGTAAAAATGGGATATTTTGAATCACGATCGCGAATCAATTATAAAGTCGTAAACGATCCCTGGATCAAACCCGAAACAGCTTACCATAAAGCACTCGCAGCCTTTGTTTGCCGCTTGAAGTAGATGTCTAAGTACCAGCAGATTTACAACGTTGTCCGTCAAATTCCCTATGGTCAAGTTGCCACTTATGGACAAGTTGCCGAACTTGCAGGGCTGCCCAGACAAGCGCGTTTAGTCGGATATGCGCTCTTTCGCGCCACCGATCCGAATCTAGCAGTCCCTTGGCATCGTGTGATTAATGCTAAGGGCGAAATCTCGATGTCGCCGCTCCGAGAAGGCATGGACTACATTCAGCGATCGCTGCTCGAATCCGAGGGGATCGAGTTCGATTGCAACGGTAAACTCAGTCTGACGCGCCATCGCTGGCAGCCGGATCTCACTCAGTTTGGTTAAAAATTTCTAGCACTCGCTGACAAAACGCTTTGAGTCTTGCCTCCGCTTCGGGTGCAGGTTGGCTCTCTCCTTCAAACATCCAATGCTGCACCGTTGAAAATTGCCATTGCTTGCCCTTGTGGTCAAATCCGGCGGCTTCAATCCCGATCGCTCGTCGATCCTGGGTTTCTGTATCAAAGTGAAAGCGAATCTGGATCAACGCACTGCGACACTGAAACGATCGACTCCGCCCCGGAAAGTGAAAGCCAAGATCGATCGACTCTGGATCAATCCATTCGCGGGTATCTGGATCATTTGCCCAAGGCTTGAGATCCACACGCGCATCAGGAAAATCAGTTTTTATCAGGTTGGTGACGGTGGCGATTTTGCTGGCGAGTTCTAAACTGGTCGCTTGTTCGGCTGCATTCACGATCGCACGGCTCCGAATCGAGTGATATAAAACGTCACGATGTTATCTTTCCATCATATGGATTGCTCCACTCTGAAGCAGTACGACTTGATACGAAAGAAATTTTTTGACAAAACTTCGGAGGTTGATGTTATATTACTTAAAGCGATGCGATGGGGCGTCGCCAAGCGGTAAGGCACCGGGTTTTGGTCCCGGCATTCCTAGGTTCGAATCCTAGCGCCCCAGTTTTTCTCACATAAGATATTAATCTGTGCTGGAGTTAAAGATTTGCTTCACCACCTCCCAGCGCGAGCAATCCCAGTAATCGATGTGCGATGAAATCAGCCCATCGGGATTCACCTTTAATTCACTTCTACCTGAAATTGCCATTCTCGGCTTCCACGGCAACGGTGCATTCCAGCTCAGCGTCCAGCGCATCTTAATTTCATCGCCGACCTGCTCGATCGCGTGCAAATCCATTCGCACATTCAGAAACGCCGTCCCAATAAACTTGATCATGGCGCGATAGCGATCGACTCCCTCAAACCGATTCATCGGATCTTGAAAAAACACATCCGATGCATACAGGCTGTAAGTCTGATCGGCTGGGAACCGTGCATAATCCTGACGCAATTGTTCGACTAAATTCACGGCTCCACCTCATCCCACAGTCGTCTCAATTGTCGTTGCCAAGCATCCATTGTCTGAGAGCGAGACTGCGCCCCCATCGCTAAGTCTCCCATAATTCCTTCTTGGTAGAAGCGATCGAGCGTTTGCATGGTTGCTTCTAAAGATTGTCCTTGCCGCTTTGCCACTTGTACAATCTGGCGAATCCGCTTTTCAACAAAGGTATTAAACACTTCATCCAATCCTTGCTGCTGCACCGCAATCAGCCGCTGCACCGCAGCCTGTAAATCTGCGATCGACAAATCCGCCAGTGAATGCTGAAACACAGTCCACAGTACCCCCTGATGCAAGGCATAGCGGGTTTCCTGGGTCAAATCAAAGTTTGCTTCTAAAAGCTGTTCCCAATAGGGTTCGGCATCCTGGGCAGGCGCGATCGGCAGTAGCGCCCGCAACCAGGTTTGATCCTCAGATAACAAGATTAATAATCGAAACTGCGGCGTTTCAACCTGAAACGATCCCACAGCTAGCGCCTGAGCTTGCTCTCCAAAGAGACTCGTGAGCATTGCAGACAATTCATCCAAAGTCATATCAATTACAGATAAATAGTTAGAGGGCGAACTAACATCCTTCTTCTCTAATGTAATCGCAACCATAAAAAAAACCTGACCAATTGCTGATCAGGGTGGAAGGGAGAACTCAATAGAAGGATGAAACACTCGGTTTTATCATCATCCTTCGTGCTTTGACTGGTCTATGCCAGCCATTCTTCGATCGCTTCTTCTTTCGTGTTGGTGCGGCGTGCAGGCGTTTCGCGCTCAAACTTCATGTGAATCTCGCGATTTTGTTCGCCATCTGCCGCCACTGCCATGATCGGGAAGTCGATTAACCCATCCTGGAACGACATCTGGAAGCGGAAGGTTCCATCCGGGTTGAGTTTGATCGGACGACCGCCGATCGTCACCGTGGCATCGGGTTCTGTTGCCCCGTAAACGATCAGTTCCGCATCGGCAATCAGCCAGAACTTACGCGGACGAATAGGTGGTGCCGAAGCCGAGAAGCCAACACCGGACATCGTTAGACCCGATACTGTTGGCATTGCCCACATTCCCACACCCGACGGGAACACATAAGAGCTAATCGCCTCAAGGTGCGGTGCGGCGGCAGAGTGCTGCATCGAACCATAGAGCGATCCTGCAATCCGCATCGCTTCAGTGGTTTGCGCCATGCCAAAGATCTGATCGTAAATCGGGTTGCCTTGGACTCCACCGTTAACGCCTGCAACTGCAGTTTTCTGGCTGGGGGGAACCAGTTCTGCAAAGGTCTTGCCGCGCAGATCTTCTTCCCAAGCCAAGGTAATGAAGTGATCTTCAATCCAGTCAGAGGGATAAACCGGAGGTACTCGCACCGGAGCCGATCGCGCTAGTACCAGCCAGCGCCCGTCTGCTGATCGGTAACCGATTTCAATCGCGTAATCACGATCGCTCACCGGAACAGGTAAATACCATTCCCGCGCCATCTCATCGCAGGGATATTCTTGGACGCTATGGGGGCTTTGGTAATCCAGGTTGATCTCCGTCACGTCATACACGCGCAGCGCTAACTGTTGTCCACCTTGACGACGGAGTTCTTGCTTGTGCTCGTTTGGAATATCCCAATACGCATATGCCCACTGCGGATCACGAGGCATAAGCACGACTCGGCTTTCTCCGTATCCTTCTGGGAGATCAATCAAGTCGGCATCTACTGTTGATAGCACGTTTGCCGTGATCACAGTTTCTAATTGAGGGTCATCTTGTCCAACGTCGAATTTAGTTGCTTCCACGGCTTCCTGTGCCTCTAAGGTGCGTGATGGGGTAGGGGAAAATCGTGTCCGTTCAATCTCCTGAATCGATGCAAGCAGTTGATCTTTTCGCATCCGGCTATAGCGTGATACGCCATATTCACTGGCAACTCGACGTAGTTGACGCAGCGTCATTTCAGTGAGAGGGGGACGTTCTGTAGCCATATCACTTCTCCGTGATTTATGTTTCAGTCCGTTCTCAAGCGCTCAGGCATCTTCTTGATCGCAGATTGCGGTCAGGGGATCACCCAATTCAGAGAAACTGGAGGTTGGGGATCAAAAGATGTTTCATATAGTGCAGGAAACCCTCTAATCGATCAAGGGGTGGGAGCGCTTGATTTAACGGCTTTTTACGGGTTTTCGGGGAATTTCGGGATCGTTATGTCAGAGTATCATAATAATTCAACGAGTTTGGGATCGTAGCTGGGATCAAAAATAGGGAATAGTGTCAGCATTTCATGACACTATTCAGAAGCAGAGGCTTTCCTGTAAACTGCTGTAAGCTACCTCGAAAAACGGTGTATGACTTTGGGCGATCGCGAAACGACTGAATTTGAGGAACCGACCCCTGAATCGGACGTACCTTCAAGCAGAAGGAGCCGACTGATTAGTAAAGCGCTGAGACCCGCAGTGCAACTGTGGCTCAGGTCGCAGGTTGAGCAGGTTGAAGCGTTACAGGTTGAGATTACAGCAGGCGATCGTCAAATTCTTTCCGGTTATATCGAGCAAGTCACCCTGTCGGCAAAGAATGCAATCTATCAGGGCTTAGTGCTGAATCAGGTCGAGTTAACTGGACAGAATATTCGAGTAAATGCAGGGCAAGTCGTGCGAGGCAAACCTTTTCGATTGCTCGAACCGATTCGGATTGTGGGATCAGTTTTGTTAGAAGCAGCAGATCTGAATGCGTCGCTGAATGCTCCCTTGCTCAAAGCGGGGGTGACAGAATTTTTACAAACGCTTTTACAATCTGGGGCTGCGGGGATCAGTAGCAATCGTGATCTCAATTTGCAAAACCTGACAATTCAACTGCGATCGCAGCAGGTCGTTTTGGGCGCAACGTTGGTTTCTGACAGTGGCAATGAAACCCCGATCGCGATTCGCACCGGATTTGCGCTGACGGCTCCGAATTTACTGAAGCTCGTGAATCCTCAGTGGCTTCCTCATGTGACCGCAAAGCGAGGACTGCCGCTCTCTGACCTCGATGGCTATACGTTCAATTTGGGCAGTGAAACTGAGATTCACGAACTCGCGATCGATCCCGAAAAAGTGACTTGTCAGGGGAAATTAATCGTTCTTCCTGTTTAAGAGTGAGGCAGTAGCGGCAGAACGATCGTCACGAAGTAGTACACCAAGGGCGCAGTAAAGACGTAGCTATCAGCACGATCGAGGATACCGCCGTGACCCGGAATAAGCTGACCTGAATCTTTCACGCCCGCATCGCGCTTCATCATCGATTCGGTTAGATCTCCGAGCAAGCTGGCAATTCCGATCAATAAGCCGATCGAGACTCCTGTGATTGGCCATCCCGACCAGTTGAGAGACCAAGAGCCGACGATCGCAACTGCCACACTTGCCGACACGCCAAACACCGCACCCTCAACTGTCTTTTTCGGGCTGATGTCAGAAAGACGAGTTCGACCGATCCAGCGACCCACGGTATAAGCACCAATATCTGCCGCCCACATACACACAAATGCCAACAGCGTATGGGTGAGTCCTTGAGGAAGTGCGTCTAAACTTTGCCAAGACGTGATCCAGAAGCCATCAAGCGGAAGGTTGCTCAGGTCAGCTTGTCCGAGCGATCGCAGTCTGATCCAGAAGCTTGGCAAATATCCCACGTAGAACAACCCCATGATCGAAGCGGAAATATCCGCGATCGTGGCGAATTTTGGCTGAAACAACAGATAGAAACAGATCAAAGTTCCTGCAACCGGGAAGATTGCATCTGCTAGGGCGGGATTGAGATTCGAGATGAAGACAAGAATTTGCGTCACTACAAGCGTTGTTTTCACAGCGGGAGCGATTCCCTTAGCGCGGACAAGCTCAAAATACTCTAACTGTCCGAGGTAAATAATCACCGCAAAAAACGCAGTGAAATACCAGCCGCCCAGTAAGAACATTACTAAAGCGACGACGATCGCAACAAAGCCACTGAGAATGCGAGACCAAGGCATAAGATTTTCAGCGTTCACGATAGAAACTTGGTCTAACTGTCCCTTTCTCAACCCGCTCTTGGGGTTTGTCCTACTTCAAAGTTAGAGTCAGGTTAAGAAGGTTAAGCGTCATTTGGATCACTTTATCAGAGTGCAGCATGAAATTTCATTCGAGCTTTTCGCCACTGAGAACGAAGATCGGATCGACGGCGACAAAGGATTGACTCGTACCGCGAGTTTCAAGCCGATTAATCGCGGATTGCACCACTTCAATATTCCGGGCATGAAGTTCAGCAAAGCTTTCTGAAATTTTATAGAGGTTCTCTAAGCTTGCAGCAGTCGCTACAATGCGCCCTTGAGGTCTGAGTAAATGCCACACTTCCGCCAGGATTGCTTTGATCGATCGACCCCCTTCAATACACACGCGATCGGGCATCTGTTTGAGATTCTTTAAACATTCGGGGGCACTGCCTTCGATGATTTCAACATTTTTTACTCCGAACCGATCGCAGTTACGCTGAATCAAGGCTGCCACTTCTTCATCTCGCTCGATCGCGACAATTTGACCCTGCGGACACAATAATCCCGCTTCGACGGGAATGGTTCCGGTTCCGGCTCCGATGTCCCATAAGACAGAATCCGGTCGGAGTCGAAGTTGGCAAAGCAGCAGTAGACGGATTTCACGCTGACTCATGGGAATTCCGGGTAAGCTCTCAAACAACTCGTCAGGAATTCCAGGTGTGACATAAGACCAGAGCGGGGAAGCCATACAAAACTTAGCGGAACAGGGGCATCTCTCTATTGTGATTCAGGAAACGACTTTTAACTGATTCAAGGTGGGATCGCTGCATCCACTGATAAAGCCGCCTGCGTTTAGAACAGATTGAAGAAGCACGATCGCATCTGCTGTAATTTGCTCGCCCGGTAGCAGGACTGGAATTCCGGGCGGGTAGGGACAGATTAATTCGGCGCTAACTTGGTCGATCGCTTGCTCTAGTGGCAGAAATCGAGACGGAGCGAAAAAGGCTTCACGCGGGGAAAGTAGGGGAGCAGCAGAGGGTTGTACAACTTTTTCTAAAATTGGCGCAATCGGGGTGTTTACTGGAAGACGATCGCCCGCTTCAATTAAATGATCGATATCCGTCTCGGTATTTCCTAAACTGATGATGAATGTTAGGTGTTGAAGCGATGGAAACTCAGCCGTAACACCAAAACTTTGCAGCAATTCATCAGCCGTAAAACCATCTAGACCAAGATGAGAAACGGTGATTGTGAGCCGAGTGCGATCAACCGCAAAGCAGCCCGAAGAAGTGGAAAATTCAAGAACATTTTTCAGATT
Source organism: Cyanobacteria bacterium FACHB-DQ100 (assembly GCA_014695195.1). NCBI lineage: Bacteria > Bacillati > Cyanobacteriota > Cyanobacteria bacterium FACHB-DQ100. The sequence continues at coordinate 26,036 of JACJNW010000007.1, forward strand.
TGATCGCGCTCGATCGGCAAGCCCTAACGTCTGACTCATCAATTCTTTTCCCTGACTTGCCATCTGAGTGCGGGCAGCATCCAGGGAAGCGAGCAGCAAATAATTTGGGCTAGTTGATTGTGTCAATTGCAGCGATCGGGCAATGCGATCGCGATTAATTCGAGAGCCTTGAACGTGCAACATCGAAGCTTGCGTTAGTGCGGATAGAGTTTTGTGTGTCGATTGCACTGCGAGATCTGCACCTGCTGCCATTGCCGAAATTGGAAACTCTGGATGAAACGTGAAATGTGCGCCGTGAGCTTCATCGACTAAGAGCGGAATTCCTGCTGCATGAGTCAGATCTGCGATCGCCTTTAAATCACCACAAACACCGTAATACGTGGGATAAACGATCAGAACTGCTTTGGCATCGGGGTGTTGTTTGAGTGCGATCGCAACCGCTTCAGGTGTGACACTGTGAGCAATATCGAGAACAGAGTCATACTCAGGCTGCAAAAACATAGGGATGGCACCCGACAAAATCAATCCAGAAATCGCTGATTGATGGACGTTTCGAGGCAAAAGAATCTTATCGCCTGGATCACAGGTTGCGAGAATTGCCGCAATAATTCCGCACGTCGAGCCATTTGCCAGAAACCAAGTTTGCTCGGCTCCGAATGTTTCTGCCGCTAAAGATTGTGCTTCGGCGATCGCACCCTGAGGCGCAAACAAATTATCTAACTCTGGTAATTCGGGTAAATCAGCTTGAAGTGCTCGATCGCCAATTAACGCTCGAAATCCCTCAAAACTGCCCTGACCACGCTTATGTCCAGGAGTGTGAAATGCTGCGTTCTGGCTCTGAGCGCATTTTGTCAGCATTTCGAGTAATGGAGTGCGAACCCTTCGGGAAGCGGAGCTATCGTCCAATTTCATAACCTGATCTCATGACAGATGTATCGCGCTTCATTATTTTCTAGGTTAGGGGAGCCAAATTATCGTTAGGATGTTTTATGGTTTATTCCCCACCCAATCCACTTCCATCGCCGTTACCCAATCCGACTCCAGAACCAAGTCCGATTCCGACTCCAGCTCCCGATCTGCCACCGGAACCTATTCCCGGAAGCCAGTCTGAGCCAACTGAACCTGTTCCTTCTCCGTCCTAACCTTTTATTTCAAACACTAAATCATGCTAAGAGCCGGGATTGTTGGATTGCCCAACGTTGGAAAATCAACTTTATTTAATGCGGTCGTTGCCAATGCAAAAGCCCAAGCCGCCAACTATCCCTTCTGTACGATCGAACCCAATGTCGGCACGGTCGCGGTTCCAGACGATCGCCTCAATAAACTAGCAGGCATCTCCAAATCTGCCGAGATTATCCCGGCAAGAGTTGAATTTGTGGATATTGCAGGCTTAGTCAAAGGAGCCTCAAAGGGTGAAGGCTTGGGCAACCAATTTTTGGCGAATATTCGTGAAGTTGATGCGATCGTTCATGTCGTTCGGTGCTTTGACGATGATGATATTATTCACGTCGCTGGCTCTGTTGATCCAGTCCGCGATATCGAAGTGATTAATTTAGAACTGGGACTGGCGGATCTGGATCAAATCGATCGCCGCATCGATCGCACCCGCAAGCAAGCTCGCTCTAACAAAGAAGCACAGCAAGAACTCGAAATTTTAGAACGTATGAGTGCCGCCCTGAATGAAGGCAAATCTGCGCGTCAAGTGGTACTGAATGAAGAAGAAGAAGCCCTGATCAAACCGCTAGGGTTACTCTCTCGCAAACCTGTGATTTATGCTTGCAACGTTTCCGAAGAAGACTTGGCAACCGGCAACGATTGGGTTGAACAAGTTCGGACAGTCGCAGCGCAGGAAAATGCACAAGTCGTCGTCATTTCCGCGCAGGTTGAATCCGAATTAGTGGAGTTACCGGAAGACGATCGCGCCGATTTCCTCGCTTCTTTAGGTGTAGAAGAAGGCGGTCTAAAATCCCTGATTCGCGCAACCTACAGACTTTTAGGCTTACAGACCTACTTTACCTCTGGGCCTAAAGAAACCCGCGCTTGGACAATCAAAACGGGAATGCTTGCGCCTCAAGCAGCAGGAGTAATTCACACCGACTTCGAGCGCGGATTTATCCGAGCCGAAACCGTTGCGTACAAAGATCTAATTGAGTTTGGATCAATGAATGCGGCTAAAGAAAAGGGCTTGGTTCGCAGTGAAGGTAAAGAATACGTAGTACAGGACGGTGATGTGATGCTGTTCCGCTTCAATGTGTAGTTTCAGTAAAACCACAGAAATCGCAGTATAATTACGGACATAAGGATTTTGCGGGAACTTCTACGCCTACCCTGAATTGCCTTTGGAAACGCTCGATCGCACTCGATCGAGCGTTTTTAGTTTCTATCCTTTTCAACTGCGAATCAACGCTAGAATTGGGTTAAAGAATGTAAAGTAATTCTCATATAGGGACTCGATCTCCATGCGCGTAATTCTAATGACCGGAAAAGGCGGCGTTGGTAAAACCTCGGTTGCAGCCGCGACTGGGCTTCGCTGTGCTGAATTAGGATACCGGACTCTGGTACTCAGTACCGATCCGGCTCACTCGCTGGCGGATAGCTTTGATCTGGAGTTAGGGCACGAACCAAAACAAGTTCGCCCAAATCTTTGGGGGGCTGAACTTGATGCCTTGATGGAATTAGAGGGCAACTGGGGAGCGGTGAAGCGATACATTACTCAAGTGTTGCAGGCACGTGGACTCGACGGCGTGCAGGCGGAAGAGTTAGCAATTTTGCCAGGAATGGATGAAATTTTCGGATTAGTGCGAATGAAGCGGCACTATGATGAAGGGGAATTTGATGTATTGATTATTGATTCGGCTCCAACGGGAACCGCGCTGCGGTTGCTGAGTTTGCCGGAGGTCGGCGGCTGGTATATGCGGAAGTTTTACAAGCCGTTTCAGGGAATTTCGGTCGCGCTGCGTCCGTTGGTTGAACCGATTTTCCGCCCGATCGCAGGTTTCTCGCTTCCAGATAAGGAAGTCATGGACGCACCTTATGAGTTTTACGAACAGATCGAAGCCTTAGAAAAAGTGCTAACTGATCCGACTCAAACAACGGTACGGTTGGTGATGAACCCTGAAAAGATGGTGATCAAAGAATCCCTTCGCGCTCATGCTTATTTGAGTTTGTACAATGTTGCAACCGATTTAGTCGTGGCAAATCGGATCATTCCTGACTCGGTTTCTGACCCATTTTTCCAGCAGTGGAAAGAAAATCAGCGCCAATATCGAGATGAAATTCACGCGAACTTTTCACCATTGCCGATTAAAGAGGTTCCGCTATATTCTCAGGAAATGTGTGGTTTGGAAGCGCTCGATCGCTTGAAAGATACGCTTTATCCAAACAACGAAGATCCATCACAGTTGTACTACAAAGAAACCACATTGCGCGTGGTTCAAGAACAGAATCAGTACAGTTTAGAACTGTATTTGCCGGGAATTGAAAAGACGCAAATTGAACTGAGTAAAACAGGCGATGAATTGAATGTTCGGATCGGAAATCATCGCCGTAATTTAGTGTTACCGCAAGCCTTAGCTGCGCTACAGCCTTCAGGTGCAAAGATGGAAGAGGATTATCTCAAGATTCGATTCAGCGATCCGGCAAGAGTTTAGAGTTTCCAAATGCGTTGATTGAGGTTGGGATCTTCAACGATCGACATCATCAATCGCAACCTTTAACACATATTCCACAAGTGAAAAGTTTTCATAGTGTGCCCATCCGAGCAAATTCATCTGACAATCCATCCGGCTGCGTATGGTTTTGACACGATCTTACGATAGTGTGAACAAAGGTTGCGATATTGATAATGCTAAATGGTTGCTGCTGTCTCTCTTCAAAATGTTCATAAGGTTTACAACAACGTTCCAGTTGTTAATGGTTTGTCGTTTGAAATTCAAGCCGGGGAGATGTTTGGGCTGTTAGGTCCAAACGGTGCAGGCAAATCCACTACAATTCGGATGCTAACGACTCTAACTAAACCCTCCGAAGGTCGAATTCAAGTGGCAGGGTTTGACGTGATTAATCAGCGATCGCTCGTTAAATCCCACATCGGCGTTGTCCTCCAGCAAATCAGTATCGATAGCGATCTAACCGTTTGGGAAAACATGGAGTATCACGGGCGATTGCATCATATTCCCAATCCCCGCAGGCAAAAGGAGATTGATCAAGCGCTGGAATATGTTGAACTGAACGATCGACGCAATGACCCCGCTAAAACGCTTTCAGGCGGTATGAAGCGTCGCCTGCAAATTGCCCGCGCTCTACTGCACAAACCGGAAATACTTTTTCTCGATGAACCCACGGTTGGACTCGATCCACAAACTCGCCGCCGCCTATGGGAAATTATTCGCGAACTCAATCGGCAAGGAATGACAATGCTATTGACGACGCACTATATGGATGAAGTGGAATATCTGTGCGATCGTATCGGCATTATGGATGCTGGCAAGTTAATCTCGCTCGGTACATTAGAAGAATTACGCCAGAAGCATGGTAAAGGAATTCTAATGAAACAGTCTGGTGAACATTGGGACTATAAGTTCTTTCCAACCGTCGAGGATGCCAACCATTATCTAGAACAATTGCCCGACAAAACAGGCACCATGACGCGCCCTTCAAACCTGGAAGATATTTTCGTTGAACTCACAGGACGCAACTTAGATTAAAAGCAAACTGCCAACCCGTTTTAGAGTTGGCAGTCCACTTAGTATTCACAGAGATTTATGGATTAGAGCCTTTATAATCGCTGGCTCCATTTGAGCTATATCTAGAATCTCAAAATTTTCCTAGACTCCACCATTCTCTAAACTTTTCTTTAGATTTGATGCTTGTGCGGAGTCAAAGTGGCTCCCAGAGCCTGAGACAACCGAATCTCTAGTGCGTGAACCGGATACCGCCGTGCAACTTCCGCCGCCGGATCAACCATCGGCTGCACCAAAATCGTAAACATCCCTAACCGATTCCCAGCCAGCACATCGGTAAACAGTCGATCGCCCACCATACCCACCTGTTGCGGCGGTAAATTCATCGCTTCTACCGCTCGTCTGAGCTTGCGTCGTGATGGCTTGCCTGCTCCCGTGAAGTAAGGCACTTTCAGCACGTCTGCAATCCGCTTAATCCGACTCTCGCTGATATTATTGCTCACCAACCAAATACTAGTAATCTCTCGTACCTGCTCAACCCAAGGCAGTAACTCTGCTGAAATCTCAGCCGTTGTAATCGGAACGAGTGTTTCATCGACATCTAGCACTAGACCACGCAGGTTATTCTGGCGTAGCAGATCCGGCGTTAACCCAAGAATGGTCGTATTGAGCAGAAGATCAGGTTGTAAGAGTTTGCCCCAAGACATGGTGTGTCGCTCGCAAGGTTGGACAGGATTGAAAGAAGCGTGATTACTAGCGTAAGAGTTGCTTTTGATAAAATCAATCACAGCTACACAATCATAGCTACAATAGCCGTTTACCAATCGTTTATCAAAGAACTGGTTAACGGTATCTATAGCTTAGAGCGATCGTAGCCTGATCTCGTACCTAAAAATCACGGATTCAACGTGATTGATTCTTAGCGGGTTGCCCTTTTTGAGCTTGAGCATCGACGCGATCGCGAATCTTCGCCTGTGCTGATTCATGCTCGGCTAACGTGCGGCTAAAGACGTGCGACCCATCATAACGCGCCACAAAGTAAAGGTAGTCGGTTGCTTCGGGTACTAGCGTTGCCTTGAGGCTAGCGATACCGGGAGCGGCGATCGGAGTCGGGGGCAGTCCCGGTGTGACGTAGGTGTTATACGGTGAAGGCGTTGCGACTTGAGCATAAGTTAGCGGATTTTCAGGAGTCTGCTGCACTCCAAGCGCGTATTCCACCGTTGGATCAGATCCAAGCGTCATGTTTTTCTTTAACCGATTGTGAAATACACCAGAAATCCGGTTGCGTTCGGCTGGAATCACTGCTTCTTTCTCCACAATGCTTGCAAGCGTCACCCATTGCAGCAAAGAAAGATTTGTTTTACCGCGTTTCTGGTTGTAAACCGGGAGTGCCACTTGCTCGAAGCGGCTCAACATTTGCTGGATAACCTGCTTGGGCGTAATCTCTGAACCCGCTTGAATTAGATAAGTATCGGGATACAAAAAGCCTTCAAGAAACGGCAAATTCTGTGGCAACCAGGGATATTCCGCATTCGGGACTTGGCTTGCTGCTGCGAGAAAATCCTGCGCCTTGAAAAATCCTTGCTTCTCGAAATAGTTCGCCATTTGTTTCAGCGACCAGCCTTCAGGAATCGTAAAGCTGCGCTGCGCCACTTGTCCTGTCCAGATTTTTTCAGCGATCGTCTGCAAACTGTCCCCAGTTGAAAGCTCGTAGTTTCCAGCCTGAAACCCACCATCGGGATTTTTCCACATCAACCAACGCGCCCAAACTTCCCAGGCTTTTGCCGATCGAATCAGTCCTGCGGCTTCAAGCTCCTGACCGATTTGTTGAGCGGAAGTCCCTTGCGGAATCTGAATGATCACTCGCTTTCCTGAGTTTGAGTCTGCTTGCGGTGCGATCGGGGAACTAGCAAAACTCCACCAAGCTTGGGCACGCCACGCCGATAGTCCGAGTGCAGCCCCGACAAGAAACAGGAAAAACGAGACTCTCGCAATAGGTTTAGCGATTTTCATCTGGAATGTAAGGTGAAGGACTACACAGGCGGGCTGAAAACTATACCTTGCTGAAAACAAATAGTAATGGAGTTTACCAATAAGTCAACGGATATAAAAAGGACTAATTAACAAGCATTGATGATCACGGGGATCAATATTCCGTCCAGCCTGCCGCGCCTAGTATAGATTAAAAAAGTTTTTTAGGAGTCGATCAAAAAACACTTGAATATAAATGATTCAAATCTGCTGACCGACTCCAAACCGATTACTCCATCTCATCAAAAAGCTGATCTTCGATCATCGGTAACATTGGCTCAATTTTCTTCAGTTCTTCTTGAGATAACAGATGCGGCGTTCCGTCTTCGTCTAACCGAGCCAGGATGAAATACGGATCAAGAGGAGTATAAATTGCGTATTCCTGCTCCTCGTGCCAGAAGCTAGCCAGCAGTTGAAGCTCCTCTTGATCGTCCTCAGAGTCAGATTCTACTCCTGCCCACGCTTCTTCTTCATCCAGGTCGGGTAGATCGCCCTCTACGGTCAAGACCACCGCCGTCTGCTTCAGAGCAAGGTTCTGTTCTTCTAGAACAGCTTTTGCAATCGGAAACACTGTATTGAGCGTTTCTTGATCTTCGACTAACACTGCTTCATCCTCGTCGCCATTTTCCTGCCAAGCGAAAATCTCGATCGGCGAGTCAACGGGAAGTAACAGCACATATTCTTGGTCTTCCACGTCCAAAGAATGCTCGATGTAGCAGGTGAGGGTCAAGCCTGCCTCATCTGTTAGGGTTACGGTTGGAGCATCCATGTTGTTAATGCTGTCTTCGTCCATTGGACTCTCTCTTAATACTCAACTTACTAAAACAAAGTGCGAGACGCTCCGGGTTCGACGGTGCGATCGCGGTTTGTCCTCCCAAAAGTATCTCGTAGAATGGGCACTTTTTCCCAAAGCAAGCATGGAAGTACGATCACACTGTGCCTAAAAACTTCGTAAAGGGTCTGGATGGCTTTGTAATATGTGTGTAGTATGTCCTGCTGATATGCTACACGCATATTACAAAGATTTACAGCATTTTTCTTTCTGCAGCGCCTTAATTCAAAACGACATAAGCAGACATAACTGCACCTCTAACCTTTCAATTTCGGGGTTAGAAGGCGGATTTATGCCAGAAAACTGGCTGAAAAATTATCCGTGTAGAAAGCGGACAATACAGGCGAACTCTGTATTCTGCGTAGGGCAATATTCTCACCCTCCTCCCGCTTCTGGCACATCAGGAGCGGGGTTCTTTTTTAGAAGTGAACTGTCCTGCAGGCAGAAATTGTAGTACGCGCTTGACAATTTTGTAATACAATATGTAATACTAATGTAGTATGAAAGAAGACAAACCAGAGGTGACGAAATAATTCTGAAATCACCGAAATCGGACTCCTGGAACTTTAGCTACGATCGGCGCAGAGGACTAAGTAGCGCTGAAATTCGATCGCAGCGTCAACAAGCCGAAGCCATTTCAAAAGTCCAACACGAAGGTTGTTTGAAACTGTAAACAATACTCTAAACAACACTCACACCAAACTATGAAAGCTGAATAGTTTGATCCGAGGAAGGCAAGAATAATCCACCTTGCCTTCTTCCAAGAGAGCCTTCTACTTAGAGAATATAGGGATGGTGCAACCGAAGGCGAAAGGGGACGACGCACACACCCGATAAGTGTGTTACTGGCAGGTTCGAGTCCTGCTCAGTGTACCGGTTCATGCTGGGCGTACTGACTGTCGATCGTGGTACGCTCACTTAAAACCTTAATCTGCGATCGCACAATTTAAGATCTTCACAATGGGTAGTCAATCTGTCGCTAAAACTGTCTTTCTGCTTGCCTCAATGGTTGTATGGCTCATTGCTGGAGCAGCGTTGATGTATCTTTTTCCGTTTATTGCCGATCAACTGTTGTCCTCAGACCAGACGCACCAATGGATGAAAACGCTGAGCCGTGGCAGCTACAACCCTCAACTCGGTTGGATTGTTGGCAGCATTGCTTTGGGAATTAACATTGTTGGCAACCTGGTGTGGTACTCACAATTTGAAGGGAAGCAATAAATCAACGTTGTGGAAAACGGAACGAGAGTTGTGGAAAACTGGGCGTGGTTGTGGAAAAGTTGCGTTTTAGCAATTCTGATTTGGACGATCGGCACGAATTTTGCCATCGCCTCGGTTCATACTTATTCGGATGCAAACGGCGTTCTGTTCCGCTCTTTATCAAAGCTGCAAGACGACTGCGATCGCGCTTGGCAAGTTGTGTTTTATAAAAAGTTTCCGCTCGGACAACCAGACCTGATTCACTTGAGAGTGATTGGATTTCCCGGTCTTGTCACGTTAAACCACCAGCAACCGCTAGAAATCGAAGCGAATCGATCGCTGTTTCACGCTGAGGATGTCACCTCAAAAGAGTTTCCGGTTGCTCAGGTTGGCGAATATGACTTCAAACCTGTTCTGACTCAGTTGGATACCGACACAAAACTCACGCTGGTTCTGCCTCTCACATCGGGTATCGCACGGTTAAAAATCCCGCCTGAAACTGCTTTAGAATGGTGGCGCGTCGCCAGTTGGCTGCCCGATCGCTAAATCCCGAAGCTGATGTGATCTTCTTGGTAGGACGGTGGCTCTACATGAATCATCACTCGAACTGGGCTATACCTTTCAATTAGTCGCGCTTCCACTTCTTCGGTGATTTGATGAGCAGTTTCGACATCCCCTGCATCTACAATCAAGTGCATTTCGATGAAGGTTTGTCGCCCAACGACCCCCCGCGAGGCAATGTCATGACAGTTAATGACCCCCGGAACAGTCATTGCGATCGCATGAATTGCTTCGGGCGCGATCGCAATCTCATCTACCAACCACGGTAAATTCTGCTTTAAGACTTTCCAACCGCTATAAAACACCAGAATTGCAACGGGTAGTGCCAGCACTACATCCAACCATTGCCAATTGAAAATCCAAATTCCAATTAATCCACCCAATACGCTAATCGTCACCCAAACGTCACTCATCGTGTGTTGAGCATCTGCGATCAGAATCGGACTATTGACGCGCATTCCCTCGCGCCGCTCATAAAAAGTGACGAATAGATTTACTCCAAGCACAATCAGCAATAGCCAAAGTTCAGCTCCAGCAATTTTCACGGGTTCACTGGTCTTGGTCAGCCGCTCGATCGCGCTTTGCAAAATCTCAAAACACGCAATTCCTAAGAAAGCTGCAACGCCTAGCGCTCCAATGGCTTCATATTTCTGATGCCCATAAGGATGATCGCGATCGGGTACAGGGGATGAGAACCGGCTGGAAACTAATCCCAAAACGTTACTCGCGCTGTCGGTCAAACTATGTAGTGCATCCGCTAGTAAACTGAGTGATCCGGTAAACCATCCCACTACAGCTTTTAGCAATAGAACAAAAAGATTTAGAAGCAGAGTAATGACGAGAACTTTACGGACGGTTGATCGATTATCTAGAACCATACCAATATCAGATAGCAATGGTTTTAGTGTAGATCTCGCTTATAAAAATGCTCCAAAGCTTTGCTACTAAAAGCTTTTTGGTTTTCATAATACCGAAAACTTTTTGACAAAATTCTCATCTTCAAATCAAGATCGCGGCAATGACACAACTAATCATTGATCTAGTCTTGAGAATTGTTGTGAAAGATTATCAGCTAGAAACTTCAGCTTTACGATCGCATTCTAGAATGGATCATAAAGACTGAATCAATGACGCAACTCACTTTAAATTTAGATAATGGCTCAGTGATGTTCCGCTTTACACCCGAAGCCGCACAAGAGCTAAAAGCAGCCCTCAACGAACTAATGGGATGCTTGAAAACAACCGCAACAAAGACAGGCACCAAAGCCACACCTCAACCTTCCATGGAATATCGTTACACAGGCGATATTTTTCTTGAGCTTTTTTGCAATCCAAACATCTGGGCATCTCCATTTGCAGCAAGAGTTCTCGTAACGTTGCGCGACGATCGCATCCGACTCAACACCGAAGCCGAACTGAGTCGCCTGATCGAAGACATCAATCAATATCTTGAACAACATTCATGAAGCGAACGATCGTTTGGTTTCGCCGGGATTTACGCATTAGCGATCATGCTCCTTTGCATCGGGCTGCGTCGCGAGGTGCTGTGATTCCGGTGTTTATCTTCGATCGTGCCTTGTTGCATCATCCGGAGACAGGTTCGGCGCGGGTCGCATTTATGCTGGATTGTTTGCGATCGCTCGATCAGGAGTTGCGCGATCGAGGAGGTCGCTTAATTCTGCGATTCGGTGATCCCCTTGAGATTCTGCCAAATCTGATTCGCGAAACTGGCTCAGATGGTATCTATGCTTATGTTGACTATGAGCGCATCTATGGTCGAGTGAGAGATGCCCGTCTCAATCGTGTTTTGGCACAACAAAATCTAAGAATTCGCTGGTTTGAGACAACCGCCGCAATCTCGGAACTCATTCCTTATGCCGATTATCGGAAATTTTGGTATCGCGAAATGGAGTCGGAACTGTTGCCAACGCCAATCAACATTCCGACTCCTGATGATGTGTTGGGTGAACCGATTTCTACACTCACAGACTTAGGATTGCTACCGGATCGCAAAATGATTCCACCTGCGGGAACTCAGGCTGCCAGAACTCTACTCCAAGAATTCTTAACCGAGAAAGTCGATCGATATTATTGGCAACTCTCTTATCCCGGCGCAGAGATCACTTCTGGCTTGAGTCCACACATCAAATTTGGGGTAATCTCAATCCGTGAATGTTATCAAACTGTACAGCGCTTATTGAGATACGACAGCAATCAGAAAATACAACGCAGTCGAAAACAATTTATCTCACGCTTGCGATGGGGAAGTGGCTTCGCTCAGCGATTTCGTTATCTCCCTCAATTAGAACTCCGATCGCTCTACTCTGTGTTCGATCAAGACGGTTGGCGGTTCGATGAAACCCTTTACAAAGCCTGGAAAACTGGACAAACCGGATTCCCAATCGTTGATGCTGCCGCTCGTTGCTTGGAAGCCACAGGCGGATGGATGGCAATGAATTTTCGATCGCGTGCTTTGTACTCAAGCTTTCTGAGTAATTTACTTGGAATCGATTGGCGTTACGGAGCGCTCCATTTCATGCGACATCTAATCGATGGGGATTGCCCGATCGATCACTATCAATGGGCAATGCAGGCAGGTGTAACGCATTGCTTAGATAAAAGCTGGACTCGCATTTACAATCCTGAGCAAGCCGCCGTCGATCGCTGCGATCCCGATGGTGAATTCATTAAAAAATGGGTTCCAGAACTTGCCCACATTCCCACAGTTCAGCTCGGTCTACCGCCGCGAGTCAAAGGTTATCCAGCACCGGTTCTGAACTATCGAGAAGCGCGGCATCGGCGAGTGCAGCAACTAGAAGTACAACGATCTCACTTCCGCCAAAGTTCAGACTTCTTGCCGCATCTTACTCGAATGCCTGAATCCGTCTTACCTTTTGGATACGATCGTTTTGAGAGCGAGATTCAATGGGCGCAATTGCCCTCTCCTGATTTATTTCCGGCTGCACTGGATCTCGACAACTTGGACTTAGAGCGATCGTCTTGGCTACGGAGTTGGCTCGTCGCCCACGTAGAAATTAAACCTCACAAAACCACAACCCGCCGCAAACCTTCTACAATTGACTCGAACATCATCCAACTCGCTCTCTTTGATTGACGCAAAAAATTCCCTTCCGGCTCCGAGTACGATAGAATGCCCTTCGTGAATTGCGAAGTGTTCATCGTGCAATCATCTCCCCAGCTAGAAAAAAAATCTCGTCGTCTCCTGATTGCTGCAAGCGGCACAGGAGGGCACGTCTTTCCCGCGATCGCTGTTGCAGAACAACTCCCCGACTTTGAAATTGAATGGCTTGGTGTCCCTGATCGCTTAGAATCGCAGCTTGTGGGCGATCGCTATCCAATTCATCGCATCTCAGTTGCAGGATTCCAACAAAAACTAGGGCTAGGAACAGTCAAGATTTTATTCCGCCTAATCAAGTCAATCTGGAACGTGCGACAAATTCTGCAAAAAGGTCGCTTTGACGGGGTATTCACAACAGGCGGATATATTTCTGCACCTGCAATCATTGCAGCGCGATCGCTGGGTCTTCCCGTAATTCTGCATGAGTCGAACGCTTTACCCGGAAAAGTGACGCGATTCTTTGCGCCGTGGTGTACGACAGTTGCGATCGGCTTCAAGCTTGCCGCCAAATCATTACCAAAAGCAAAAACTGTCGTCGTCGGAACTCCTGTACGATCGCAGTTCAGAGCCGCCCTTTCACATCAGGACAAGCTAGATTTACCGATCCCGAATGATGTTCCCCTGATTGTTGTAGTTGGTGGAAGTCAGGGTGCAGTGGCAATGAACCAACTGGTCAGAAAAGCTGCACCTGCTTGGTTTGACAAAGGCGCTTGGATTGTTCATCTAACTGGAGAAAACGACCCAGATGCAAAAAGCTTGCAGCATTCCCAATATTTGGCGTTGCCGTTCTACCAAAACATGGCAGCACTATTAATGCGATCGAATCTAGCAATCAGCCGTGCTGGAGCCGGCACAGTCACGGAGCTTACTGTAACCGGAACACCTGCAATTCTAATTCCGTTCCCTTTTGCCGCAGAAGATCACCAAGCGTTTAACGCAAAAGTAATGGTCGATGCAGGCGCGGCAGAGATGTTTCGCCAGTCAGAATTGAGCGTAGAGCAGCTTCAGCGATCGATACTGGCACTATTGCAGAATCGTGACCAACTAGAGAAGATGTCAATAGCGGCAAAATCGATCGCCGTTATTGACAGTGCTGAACAAACTGCGCGACTAGTAACACAGCTAATTTGTTAAGCTGCACAAGCCTTGCAATAAGCTCTCAAACTAAGCAGCTCTTTTTGACTAATCCATTTAAGCGTGAAAAAGCCCTCCGAATCTCGGAGGGCTTCATCTTGCTCAAACCGCTAGAGACTAACCGTTGATTGCAGGAGCAGAGAGTGCAACCGGAGCCGCTTCA